>JAJRTN010000041.1 GCA_024278275.1 Candidatus Hydrogenedentota bacterium | reverse complement strand
TCAACCCCGGCCAGCAAGTTTGAAATCGTGGCGGGAAAGTTCCTCACCGTCTTTCTTCTGTCCATGATTTCCGGCCTGCTCAACCTGCTCAGCATGGGCGTCACCATGGCCTTCACCGTGTCCCAGATACAGGCCATGGGCGAGGGCGTGCTGCCGGAAGCCTTCCACCTTCCCGTGCGGGCCTTCTTTATCATCTTCCTCGTGGTGGTCCCCCTGGGGCTCTTCATTTCCTCGGTGATGATGTCCATGGCTGTCTTCGCGCGGAGTTTCAAGGAGGCGCAGAACTACGTCTCCCCCATTTTCATTCTTCTCATGCTGCCCGCCATGGCCGCGGGGATTCCCGGCGTGAAGCTCACCGCTTTCAGCCAGTTCATCCCCATTTACAACGTGACGCTCCTCTTCAAATCCCTCATGACCGGCCAGGCCGGCGTGCAGAACGTCTTTGCCGTCTTCCTCAGCACTTCCGCCTATGCCGTGCTGGGGATCCTCTTCGCCGCCTGGGTGTTTCAGCGCGAGGACGTGGTGCTGTCGGAGGAGCGGGGCATCCCCTTCACCTGGCGCCGGTCGCTCTTCCCCGTGCGAACCGTGCTCTCCCCGGGGTTGAGCCTGGCCCTTTTCGTGCTGACCATGCTGCTTCTTTTCTACGTCGCCATTCCCCTGCAACAGTGGAACCTGGGCGCGGGCCTGTTGCTCACGGAACTCGCGGCCATCCTCCTGCCCGCCGTCCTGCTGCCCTGGTACATTCGCGCCGACCTGCGGGCCGTGCTGCACTGGCGCCGCCCCTCGACGTGGAGCCTGGTGAGTGCCGTGGTTTTGGCCCTCTCGGCCATGGTGGTGGTGCTCAAACTTGGGGAATCGGTGCTGCCCATGCCCGAGGAAATGGCGGAAAAGACCGCCGGCTTGTTTGACGTGGGCAAGGGTTGGGGAGCTTTCCTCCGGCTCGTTTTCCTCATCGGAATCGTGCCCGCCCTCTGCGAGGAACTCCTCTTCCGGGGTGCCATCCTCTCCGGTCTCCGGCCACGGCTCGGGCCCTGGTTCAGTGTGGTGGTGGTGGGCCTCCTCTTCGGACTTTTCCACCTCAGCATCTACCGCATTGTTCCCACGGCGCTATTGGGTATGGTTCTCGCCTACGTGGTATTGCGGTCCGGCAGCATCTTCCCCGGCATGCTGCTCCACGCGTTGAACAACAGCCTCGCCGTCTGCGTGGCCACGGGCCGTATCCCCGCCTTCCTCCAGGCACGGGTGGAAGCCATTGAAAGCACGGGGCTCCCCATGGCCTACGTGGCCGTGGCCCTGGTCTTCTTCGCCCTCGGCGTAGTCCTCCTCGAATGGGACACGCGACGGCGGACGGCATGGCCTGAACACCATTGACTCCGTATTTCTTGGGTTTTCCCGTCATGGACTATTTGAATCCCCTCCGCGGATACGCTTACCATGCTTTTTGTGATGTACGTCAACCCCCATGCCGGGGAGAACGCGCAAAATGATGCTTACACGGCGGAAAAGGACCGATTTGGTCAAGCGGATTGTGGCTTCGGCTCATCCGCAGCGGATCATCCTGTTCGGATCAACCGCGTCCGGCACGGCGGGCAAGCACAGCGATATTGATGTCCTGATCGTGATGCCCGATGGAACCCATCGGCGCAAGACCGCGCAGCGTATTTATCGCGGACTCCTCGGGTTTGGTCTGCCCGTGGACGTGGTGGTCGCCACACCGTCGGACCTGGAGAAGTATCGTGACTCGCCCGCGCTGGTCTATCGGGAAGCGCTGCGCCGGGGGATAGAACTTTATGCTGCCTGATGGACAGCGAGCCGACGCTCCGATCCGCTGGTTGGAGAACGCACGGGCCGATCTCGCCTTGGCACGAGTCGCGCTGCCACCAGGTGCCCTGTATGAACACCTTTGCTTTCATGCGCATCAGGCGGCTGAGAAAAGCCTCAAGGCCGTGTTGCTCAAAATGGAAGTTGAGTTTCCGTTCACGCACAACCTCCAGGCACTTTTCGATCTCTTACCTTCGGCCCTTCGAACCCCATCTGATGTACTTGAAGCCGTTGACTTGAATCCCTTCGCCGTGGCCACACGTTATCCGGGTGAGAGCGAACCTGTCACGGAAAACGACTATCATGATGCCATACGCCTCGCCGAAACCGTGACACAATGGGCCGCGAACATCATCCGTGACAGAAACCCCGAATGCGACAGCACGCCTTGAATGGTGGGCGTGACCACTTATCGTTTGCCCTCGGCGTAGTCCTCCTCGAATGGGACACGCGACGGCGGACGGTCCGTGCCGTCCCGGCTCAGTTCACGGACGCCACCTGGCGGCGGCGGTAGTGGCCGGGGGTCTCGCCCATTTTCGCGCGGAAAACGCGTACGAAATGGGCGGTGTCGGAAAAGTTCAGCCGGTGGGCGATTTCCTTGATGCTGGTGTTGTGATCCATCAGCATACGGGCGGCGTGCTGGATGCGGCGCATGCGGTAGTATTCCCCCACGCTGGAACCGGTGGTGGACCGGAAAACGCGGTCCAGGGTGCGCCGCGACATGGCCACTTGGGCGGCAAGACGATTCGTATCGGGTTCTTCGCCTTGCTCGATGGCATTCTCGATGCTGGCGGTGATGGCCCAGACTTTCTGGTCGAACAAAGGCACCGAAACCTCCGTGTGGGCGTGGGGGCATCGGTCCACGATAGAGAGCAGTTTCAGAAAGCAGCCACTGAAAAGCGCCAGGGAGGGGTGCGGGAGACGGGCTTCGCGGGTTATGCAATCCAACTCGGCCTCGCAGGCGGTAATCTCCGCTTCCGGCAGGTGAATATGCCAAAGCCCCCGATGCACGTCCAGTTCAAAAAGTGAGGTGGACAGCAGGGCCTGAACCAGCCCGCCCTCGCGCCAGAGGAGCCGCAACTCGTCTGAAAGCCATTGGGGCTGCAAAAAAAGATCCGTTTTATGCAACCCCACCATGGGGTCGAGGCCGTGCAGACTTCCGGGGGGGATGATGATCACGTCGCCCCGGTTCAAGGGGACCTGCCCGCCAGGGGTCACATGTTTGTTGTCCCTGGCCTGCCGCACGAAGACGAACTCGTGAAATTCATGGGAATGGAGGGGCACGGCGTCGCGGGAGTCCAGGTCGCGGGCGAACATTTCAAGGACCCGTGAGCTTCCCGAGGCCGCGTCCGGATCATCACCGGGCAGCACCGGTTGGCCCAGGGCGTCCCAGTGGGTCGTGCAAACCCGAAAGGGCCGGTCGCCGCGTAGCCCCACATCAGCGAAGGTGTAATGCCTTGCGGGGTCGCTCATTCGTCGCCTCGATTCCACAACTTGGCTGAAATGTTCAATACATAACACCACTTTGCTGCTATGCTTTGATTGTACCATGGTATGCCGTAAAAGGCCCAGCACTAATACGCACGGTTTGCCAGGGTGCGATCAATGTAATATGTGGCCGGTACATTCAAAGTTAAGGTTCCGACGTTTCGGCCTTGGCCACCGGTCCGGTTCCGGGACTATTGGGAAATCAAAAAAGGGAGACGTGAAACATGCATTATGAACGGAAAAAGGGCTTCACCCTCATCGAGCTGCTGGTCGTTATCGCCATCATCGGCATTTTGGCGGCCATTCTTTTGCCCGCCCTGGCGCGGGCGCGGGAAGCGGCACGGCGCGCCTCCTGCGCGAACAACCTCAAGCAGTGGGGTTTGATAATGAAAATGTTTGCCGACGAACACAAGGGCAAGTATCCCGCCAGCAACCAGTGGGAGGTGAATCAATGGACCTTGGGCATCAATGCCTTGGGCGACCTGGCGAGTGAAGCCGCCCCCTTGGCCTACGATGGCAATTCGCCCGCGGCGGACGGTCTTTACCCGGATTACTGGAATGACCCGAAAATTGCTATCTGTCCGTCGGACGCCCGAAGCGACACGTGGGTGGCGGGACATCCCCACAGTGGCAAGTTTGGCATTCACGAGGACATTACCCAGGAGATCAGCGAGGTCATCGACAGCGGGGACTGGCGGTCGAAGGCCATTATCAACGTGATCCTGTCGAACCCCACCTCCTACCTCTATGTGCCCTATGCCATTCGCACATCGTCGCAGCAGTTCGACGTGTCCTTCTACATCTGCGCCGCTTTCTCGACCACGCCCGAGTGGCAGGCCCTGCCATGGCCGGAGAAGCTGGTCTTCATCCCCGCGGCCGCCATCGACGAATTCAACGGACCGGACGAGTGGAACCGGGACCAGCCGCCGCTCTGGTTCCGGGACCGTGGCGTAGGGGATTTCGTGTCCGCCAATGCCACGGCTTCCGTCCAGAACGCGCCTTCCTTTAACATGGACGACGATGGCTCGCCATTGCCGCAGACCTATCACTTTCTGAAGGACGGCATTGAACGCTTCTTCGTCACCGACATCAACAACCCCGCGGCCGGGGCCATGTCCCAAAGCGAGCTTCCCGTCATGTGGGATGCCTGGGCAAACGGCAACAATTGGCATGGCGACCAGGGCGGTATCGCCCGTTTCAACCATGTACCGGGCGGCAGCAACGTGCTATACTTCGATGGACACGTCGAATTCGTGAAGTACAACGAGAAGTTTCCCATCGCCTCGCCGACAATGGACGCCAACCTGAACAACGCGGGTGGCCGAATTGCCTTCCAGAGCATCTGGGGCGGCATGGGCTGACCCCTACTCGTTTTCCCGTACCCGTGGGCCGGCGACGTGTCCGGCTCACGGGTGCGACGTTTCACCCAACCCGGGGAGGTAACCATGTCCCGCTCATGTACCGTTGCTGCCTATTATTTTCCCAATTACCATGTGGATCCCCGTAACGAAGCGCAGCATGGGCCGGGCTGGACTGAATGGGAACTGGTACGCCGCGCCGAACCACGCTTCCCCGGACACGACCAGCCGAAAGTCCCCCTTTGGGGACACGAAGACGAGGCCGACCCGGCGGTAATGGCGAAAAAGATTGACGCCGCCGCGAATTACGGTGTGGATGCCTTTATTTTCGATTGGTACTACTACGACGACGGCCCCTTTCTCGAACGGGGTATTGAGAAAGGACTCTTCGGCGCACCCAACAACGAGCGTATTCGCTTCGGCGTCATGTGGGCGAACCACGACTGGATCGACATTCATCCCGCGAAACGCAACTGCACTCCCCCACTCCTTTATCCGGGCAAGGTGACGCCGGAGACCTTCCGGCGCATGGGCGCGTTCCTGATCGACACCTACTTTGCACACCCGGCGTACTGGCACGTCCAGGGCGCGCCCTATTTCTCGATCTATGACCTAAGCAAGCTGGTGGCCACTTTCGGCAGCGTGGATGCCACGCGAAAGGCCCTGGACCAATGGCGCGGGGAGGCTGCGCGCGCCGGTTTCGCCAACCTGCACCTGAACGCGGTGGTATGGGGAGAGACGGTCCTGCCCGTGGAGGAAAAAATCGCCGATCCCGTTGAACTGGTAAAGCGCCTGGGCTTCGACAGCGTCACCTCTTATGTTTGGATTCACCACTTTGGGCTGCCCGATTTTCCCCAAACGGATTACGACGTGGTGAAAAAAGGGTATCTTGACTATGCGCGTTTCGCGATGGAGGGCTACGGCATGCCCTACTTTCCAAACGTCAGCATGGGCTGGGATTCAACGCCCCGCATCTGCCCCTCCGACCGTCACTCCAACACGGGATACCCCTCCATGGCCACCATCGGCGGCAACACGCCGGCCGCATTCCAACAAGCGCTGGTCGAGGTGGCGGCGCTGGTCGAAAACCGGCCCCCGGAAGAACGGATCATCACCGTCAACTGCTGGAACGAG
Source organism: Candidatus Hydrogenedentota bacterium (assembly GCA_024278275.1). Classification (GTDB taxonomy): domain Bacteria; phylum Hydrogenedentota; class Hydrogenedentia; order Hydrogenedentales; family JAJRTN01; genus JAJRTN01. The sequence continues at coordinate 13,512 of JAJRTN010000041.1, read as the reverse complement.
TGGACCGAAGGCAGCTACCTGGAGCCGGATATCCGTTCCGGTTTCGCCTATCTCGAAGCCGTGCGTGAAGTTTTCGCGCCCGAGGGCGTACATTCCGCGTAGGATGCCGCAAAGGTTTTCCTGAAGGTGGCACAAACGCCCTCTGCGGTGGAACCCGAAAGGGTTCCATCTTTGTTTCCCCCCAATGCCTTTTGGCACGAATGAAAGTACGCCCCTCGACGACGAACCCTTTTCGGAACGATACGCCGCGCCCCGCCGCTCAGGCCCGCGCCACGAATACGGCACGCTGGTAGGGAAAGCTGCGGGGAATGCTCCGGCACTCACAGGCATAGCCCAAGGGGGACAGCAACCCGGTTAAAGCGGCAAGGGGCCGCGGGTACCGGCCCCGGTCACAGGAAAACAGCACGCGGCCCACGGGATTGGACCATGGCGGCAGGATTCCGTCGATCACCACGGCCCGTCCCCCCGGCCGGGCGACGCGAAGCATCTCGTTTGCGGCCGCACGGACCGCGTCGTCCGGCAGATGGTGGCACAGTCCCACGGCCAGCACCAAATCGAAGCGATCCTTTGGAAAGGCCATGGCGGTGGCATCCATCACGGCGAAACATCCCCCATGGCGGCGTTTCCCGTGGGCAAGATAGGGCAGGCTGCAATCCACACCCCAATAGTGTCTCCCAAAGTCCAACGAACGCCTGCCCGTACCACAGGCCACATCAAGAATACGGGCGTCCTGCGGCAATACCAGGTGGCGGGCGAGATAGTCCCGCACACTGGCTCTTCCGAAAGAGAGCAGCCACGTCTTCAGCCGATAGACCCGGGGATCCCGGAGCAAGGCATATGGGCCACGTCTGTCCAAGGTCAGGGCGTCTCCCGGTGATGGGTTGCCGAACGATAGCGCAGGGACAGCGCGGGAATCCACCCCTTGGCGTGGGCCTTCGCCGCCAACGGTCGCGCGGGAGCACAACCCTGCCGGATTGTCGTGTCACTTCGCTTTCGCCCCGGGACCGGGAGACCGGTTCCCAATGGGTCGGAACGTTTGAACGAGGTGACGGGGAAAAGAGAATTACCGGGTTGTTCCGCCCCCTGATTCGGGCAGGCCCTTCCAGTACACCCGGTTATCTTCCATCTCCAGGCGCCAGCCGTCCGGCTCCAGGTCCGCCGGTAACAACAGTTCGCATCTCCCCAACACCGTGTCGCCCAGCCTGGCTATGAGTTCACCCACGGGGGTTCCCGCTTTCATGGGGGCTTCGAGGCGTTTGGGCTGTTCCGTCACCACCTGGACCCGGTCACGAGCTTCGACGGGGACCCGCGCCCACACATCGGTCTCGGCCCGGAGACGAATGGTCTTCCGTTTGCCCCCTTCAACGGGCAGGGGCGGGCCGACATACGTTCCCCCTTTGACCAGGCGCATGCGCCGAAGCGAGGCAAAACCGTCTTCCAGGATCTTTTCGGCCCGGTTGAAACGTCCGTATTTGCTGGTCGCGCCCATGAGGACGGCCACGAGGCGCACGCCGTCGCGTTCGGCCGTGGCCGTGACGCAGAACCCCGCGGCACGGATGAAACCCGTTTTAAGTCCGTCGCAATCGTCCATGCGCCAGAGGAGCTTGTTCGTGTTGTAGTGGGTCGATTGCCCCGGCGTGAAGCACATCTCCCGCAATCCCGTCCAGGCGAGGATGCGTTCATGGCGGACGCATGCTCTCGCGAGGAGAGCCATGTCCCTCGCCGTCGTGAGGTCGAAGGTTTTTCGGTCATCGGGGGGAAGGCCATGGACGCTTCGGAAGATCGTGTCCACCATGCCGAGTTCGCGGGCGCGCTGGTTGGACGCCTTCAAATAGGCGGCCTTGCTTCCCCACAAGCCTTCTGCAACTGCCATGGCCGCATCGTTGGCGGAAGCCACGGCCACGGCTTCCATCATCCGCTCCAGGGGGTGGGTGTCCCCGGCCTTGAGGAAAACCTGGGTGCCACCCATGCGCTGGGCTTCGGCAGAGGCGGTGACGGGCGAGGTCTCCGTCCAACGTCCCTCCTCCAGGCCTTCCGCCACCAGCAGCATGAGCATAAGCTTAATCATGCTGGCGGGGGGACGACGCAGGTCCGCGTGATCCTCGAAGAGCGTCAGTCCGGTCGTCGCGTCGATACAGATGGCGCTTTCGGGCAGCGCCGCGTAGTCCATGCTCAAAGCGTTTAGAGGAAGCGCCCATCCCGCGGAGACCAGGAGAAGCAGCGTCGTGAAAATGGGCGAAACCCGGTGTTTACGCATGGGCGCGCTCAACGGGATGGTTTGGGATGCCACGCAGTTCGTGAATGATCACCAGCACATCATCCACGGAGAAGGGCTTGTGGAGGACGGCGAGGGCGTCTTCCATTTGCGTTGTGTCGGGGGGCATTCCCGACATCACGCAAACAGGCGCGTCATGCGTCTCCCGGGCCTGGCGGAACAGGGCCAGGTGTTCCACCGCCCGTGGTCCCGCCACATCAATGTCCAACAAGAGCAGGTCCGGTGTATGGGCCGCGGCCAGGGCCAGGGCGTCCTCGGGCGTGCTCGCGGTGTCGCATAGGATCCCCCGGGCGGTCAGGGCCGCTTCCATCCACTCCAGGAGTCCGGGGTCACTGTCCAGTACCAGCACCCGGGCACGCACGGCGTACACCGGTTCCGGTTCCATCGCGGGTGGCTTCTTCGGCGCGGGCGGCTCTTCCGTGAAAGCACGACAGGTGAAATCAACGAGCGTTTGCGCGTCGAACGGCTTGGGGGCATGGTATACACCGCTAAAAAGGGCTTCCTGGTCGGCGCCCGGGGTGTCGTCGGCGTGGTGAAAGACAACCACCGGAACAAAGGGGGCGGATGAACTCTCCCGCAGCAGCCCCACCGTGCCGCGCCAATGTTCTTCGGTGGGGGGTTCATTGATTATCACCAGGTTGGGGCGCAGTTCCTCGACTTTGCGAAGGCAGCCATGCCCGCCGCTCTCGAAATGCTCCAACCGGCAGCCACAATCCCCCAGGACCTGGTCGATTACTTCCCGGAAGGAACGATTCCGATTGATGCACAACACAAGCATGTTGGGTGGAAGCGTTTTGTCCGTCACGTCGCAGGTCATGTCAAACAGGGCGTTTGGCAGCACGACCGTGAAAGCGGTTCCTTCGCCCGGCACGCTCTCCAGCTCGATGACGCCCCCGTGGCCCACCGTGATGCTTTGCGCAATGGTGAGCCCAATGCCCGTTCCTTCGTACCGGCGTGTCTTGGAACTGTCCACCTGGAAAAACTTCTCGAAGACTCTTTCCTGGTATGCGGGTTCGATGCCAATCCCGTTGTCGGACACCGTGATGGTGAGGGTGCGTGATTCACGGCTTCCCACGATGATCTGGACCCGGCCTCCGCGGTCGGTAAATTTCACCGCGTTGCCCAGCAGATTTCCGAGGACCTGCACCAGCTTGTCCCGGTCTCCCCAGGCATGGGGAATGGAATCGGGGGTTTCCACCCGCACCTCAATGTCCGCCGCCGAGGCCTGGGGATGAATGGAGTCGACGGCGTCACGCACCAAGTGGGTTACCGAAAAAAGCGCCGTGTTAAGCTGAACCCCCCTTATTTCCATGCGGCTGAAATCAATCATCTCATTGATATGCCCGATGATGCGCGCCACGTTCCGGCTCATTACCTGAACCGCGCCCCGTTGCGGTCCCTGCAATGGGCCTAAGGTCCCGGATTCCAGCATTTCCACGTATCCCTGGATGGTGCTGAGCGGTGTGCGCAGTTCATGACTCACATTCGAGAGGAAGGCATCCTTGGCCCTTCCATGGGCCCGCAACTCCTCGTTGACGTCCTCCAGGTCCCGCGCACGCCGTTCAATTTGGCGTTGCATGCGTTTGAGTTCTCCCACGCCGGTCACCACGAGTGAATAGAGCGGTTTTTCCTCGCCGCTGGCGGGGATGAAGGCAACGGCGGTTACGGTGGGCACCGGTTCACCGTCCCGGTTTACGAAGTTGAGTTCCCGCCGTGATCCCCCCCGGGGCAACCGCTCTTTTCGTGAAAGCATGCTCAGAAACCGGGGCCGGTCGGGGGTATCGATGAAATCCAGGAGGTTTTGACCCAGCAAATCGGTCTCAGAAATATGGAGCAACTGGCAAATCCGGGCATTGGCAAAGCGTACCCGGTGTCCCGCGTCAATCGTCAGGAACCCCTCGTTCATGGACACAAGCAACTGGCGGAACCGCTCCTCCGACTGGGCCAGTTTTCGGGTTTGCTGTTCCACCAATTCCTGGAGTCCCTGGGCATACCGCTCAACGCGCTCCCGAAGAAGATGATTGTCCGTGATGTCACGCACCGTGGCCAGGTTCGCGCGATGCCGCCCGCGCCGGTCAAGGATGGGTTGTCCCTTGACCCAATAGCGGCGTTCTTCTCCATCCACGTGCAAGGTGGCTTCATATTCCGAAGCCATGCCCCGCTGTCGCATGTCCCAGTGTTCCTGGGCGTTGCTTATCCCCAACAGCTCGATGAGCTCCACTGCGTTTCGTCCGATAACCTCGCCCCGCTTCATCCGGAAAAACTCGAGCATGCGCGTATTCACCGCGAGTACATCACCGTGGCGGTTACTGAGCAGGAACCCCTCATCCATGTGTTCGGCCAAATGCCAAAAGCGCTGGCCGTATTCCGTCAGTCCTTCTCCCGTTCGCACCACGGCCGCGGCCACGATGAACATGCCAAAAATGAGAAGTACAAGGTTAACCAACTCAAAAAGCTGGCCCGTGGCCACGCCGACATAGCCTTCACCCACCAACGTGTGGGGAAGCTGACTGAACGTGACGGCAATGCTGAGGGCGCCCAAAAACATGCCCACGCGAAGGATCAGACGTTCATCCCAATTGGTCTGATAGCGTGAAAGCAGGTTGCCGCCCACCGTAAGCGGAACCAGCAATGACACCAAAAGTATCAATGACCTGGGCAACGGGGCGTCCAGGCTCAAGGCAAACAACACCCCCGCCCCGCCCAGGAGAATGGGAATGAGGTAGAAGAGAAGACGTTCCTGTAGATGGCGTTGAAACATGGTGGCATGGGGACTGGCGTTGGTCCCGTTTTTCCGTCCTATGGATTATGACGCATTTCAGGTTAAACCCTGACCCGGTGCAGCCGGGACCGAGAACCACTACCGCTGTCTGGGCCACGCCCCACCGGCTTCCCCGCGAAAGCGGGGCTCCATGGTTCGGGGCCTCCCCTTGCCCCTTTCCGTGAATTCCCGCTTTCGCGGGAATGACGGAAGAAAGAGGCTGGAAGCAGTTTTGTAACCATTTGTGCAGGACCTCATGGGTAAGGGACTAATCCGGGGCGTCGTCACAGGGAATACGGGACAGGAAGCGGGGAGACTGCGTCCCCGCAAACAGCAGGCGCCATGCGCGAAACGAGGATTCTCGGCAAAAAAGACACACGCGCCTTGATGTAGCCAATGACTATGCCGGAGCCCGCCGCGAAAGCTTACCCCGCCTCCTTTACACACTGTTGCCCTGGAAAACGGGACGCCGTGGCCCGGAACCTGGACGATGACCCGCATGGCCGACACGCGGCCAACCCATGCGGATAGTGTAGCATGAACCCGGTTCAAGAGAACATGGCACGCGTTGAAAATGAAACAACCGTTCATGTCCACGGCCGTGAGACGAGGAACGCCATATTGTCATCTCAACCTGACCTGGCGCAGCCGGAATCGTCTCCACAGAAAACCGCCGTAGTTCCGCGGGAAAGTAGAAGAGGCTTCCAGCCTCTTCTACGTGCGCCTTCGAGCGTACGACGCCAGTACATAGGGTGGCCTTGGCCCACCAAGACAGAAACCTTGACGACGAAACAGTCTCCCTTGGAAAAAGGGCCATGGTGGGCCAAGGCCCATCCTACAAACCAATTCGCCACTTGACCGCCATTGACAGGCCCAAGTTGATGCAACAGGAGAGTGGGCTTTGTCGCGTTGTGTATTCGTGGTTCGCAACGATCCCTCTCCGCTTCATCCTAGCGGGGTGAACCTGCCGGTTCACGCACCTCTAACACCGGTGCCGCCAACAACCCCGCGGGATAGAGCACATAGTCGTCGCTCCAGCCGGGACCGTCGCTGATGAAGTTGCCGGGGCCATAGCCCGCCACCTTCCTGGGTAATTGATGAAGCGGCCCGAAAAGGTTGCGTCGGGTCAACACGACTTCGATCCGGAGTTCATCGTTATCCTTCAGCCATTCGGTCACGTCGGCCTCGTAGGGGTGCCAGCCGACGACAATGGGAGCGTGGTTCGGGGCGGAAACCTTGAAACACGCGCCTTCAAAGTCGGGCACGGTGAGGAAGATGCGTTCGCCGTCGGCGGGCTTGCGGGCCGCCTTCAGCGTGTAGGACACGGGGCCGCTGTAGAAAGGCAGGTGCTGCCCCACCAGGTCCGTGGCCCCGACCCGTTCCGGGCGGGCGACCATGGTGCGGGTTTTTCCATCGAGGTCCACGCCGAAATTTCCCACCAGGTAGAGGGCTTCAAGATTTGTGGCCTCATGGAAACCGGTGGCAATCTCGATCACATTTTCGCCTTGCACCAGGCGACCGTCCGGCAGGGGAAGCAACTTGAAACACTGGTCAATCCACCAGCCCTTTGCGGAATCGCTTGGGATGACGGTACCGTTAATCGTGATGGCAAAGGCGTCGGGCGCTTCCATCATGAGGTCGACAGGGCCTTCGGGCAGCACGTCCACGTTGAAGGTGAACCGCAATGCCACTCGGGCGCGCACGTCGTAGCCCTTCTTTGCCACAAACCACGGCTGGAGCATGTCTCCGCCGCGATGAGGCAGTTCCACGGCGTCACGGACGGCCTGGTCCACCTTGAGCACTTCCTTCTCGGCCCGCCACTCGCCGCCGTCGATCTGGTAGGCAGCGAAATCGAGCACCAGCACGTTGGGTTCGCCCAGTGTGTAGGCATACGGTCCCTCCACCGGGATCGATTCGGTCACGGTTAACGCGGTCCGCGTGGGAATGACCGAATCCCGTTCGGGGCGCACCACGTAGAGATGCTCGCCGCCGGGCACGAAGTCCTCCGAAAATTCCAGGAAGCCATTCTTCGCGACGGCCTCGATGGCGTAACGCTCGCCGGTGGCGGCCTTCCACTCCTCCACAAAGCCCTCGGCCTTGATTCGAACCGTCACGCCGTTGAAGCCCTCCTCGCGGTTGGTGTTCAGCGCCATGACATACGTGTCTTCGCCGGCGTGACGAACCTGGCAGAAGATTTCCCCGGCGAAAGCGCCCGAAGCATCCGTCACCGAGACATGACGGCCCACGGCGGCTTCGCACCGGTCCACCAGCCCTTCCCGGTTTCCCGCCACCCGGACACACCTGGCCGCCAGTTTCTCCGCGCGGTCCGAGGGCAGGGCATCCACGTACTTCGGCGGATCGCCGGCGAATATCACGGTCCCCCCCGCGGCGGCGAAGGCATCCAGCAGGCCCAAGGTGGTGGATCGGATGGTGCTCAGGCCGCTGACGACGACCGCTTTGTAACGGCCCTTTCCCACCTGTAGCGCGGGCACATCCGCGGCGACAGAACCCAGGCGGCCCATCATCTCCTCATCACCATAGTCCCAGTCCAACTGCGCCCCGGCAAGGGTGTGAAAAAGCTCTGTATAGGCCGTTTCAAGGGCCACGACGGCTTCGTCCCGCGCGGCGAGGACATTGGCCCATTCGGGGTGGATTCGGGCAGCGACGCTCTCCACGGGGTTGAGTACCAGCAGGTCGCAGGCCGGCGTGCCTTCGCTCATCACCACGGCGATGCGGGCGAAGTATTCCTCCACCAGGGCGTATTCCCGGTACCACGGCGACTGGTGGAAAATGCTCGCCGGAAAGTCCCGCTTGGCCTCGCCTTCCATGGTGTACCACGAAAGGTGCGGACAGCGGAGGTTGATGCCGAAAAGGGCCTGCCAGTCGCCGATGGCCTTGTGTCCGGCGAAGGGCATTTGCCAGCCCGTGCAGCCGTCCAGTTCCGAAAGCCGCCAATACTGGCCCACCTGCCGCGCCGCGGAATCGAGTTGCTTGGCTACCCAGAAGTTTTTGTTGTTCTCCGTGAGCAGGTCGATGCCGGGGTATTCCATGTGTTCGTAATAGCGCATGATGCTGCCGCACATGGCCACCTGCGCGGTGAGGCAATCTTCGTGGAGGTAGTGGCCCGTGAGGATAAGTTTATTCTCCCGACACCAGTCCTCGCAGGGCTTCGCCCAGTTTTCGATAAAGAGCTGTTGCAGCAGTTCCACGTAATGCCACTTCACCGGCGAGACCGGCTCACCATCCAGGCGCAGAAACAATTCCGGCAACCGTGCCACGAGGTCGTAACCGAAACGGCGTTTGAACTCCTCGAAAACCGTGTAGGTCCAGGGCACAAGCCACGTGTTGTCCTCGTTGGACACGGAGAAGCCGCTCATGAGGGCGCCACGATGCGGCTCATCCGTGAAAATGCCCTTGATGCTCGTTCCCAACCGATCACCGCAGTGGGCCTTGTACTGTTCATGGGTGAGTTCGATGAACCGCTCCGTGCCCTCGCGGTTCATGGTGTCGAGGTAGGTCTGGCCATTATAGAAACTGCTCTTTTCCTGGGCTTCCGTGGAAAAAGCGAGGACGGTCCTCCCCGCGAGGGCTTCGGATGGCGTTTCCGCCGTGATGCGTTCGCCGTTTGAAAAATCCATGCCGTTCAGGTCGCAGACGAAGGCCGCGACAAGCCCGTCATCCCACGTGAATTCCTCCCCGGGAAGGGGACGGCACCGCAGAAACTTCAACTGGAATCTCGGCTCGGACGTGACCATGCCGCCCGCCGTGCCGCTGGGCCATCGGTCCTCATCGTAGAGCCAGGACTCCAGGCCGAGTTTTTCGCTCTCATCCGCGCAGGCGTTGATCAGGTCGAACCACGTCTTGCCCAGGTATTCCGTCGCCAACCCCGTGCGGGAGTGCATGAAATGGCCACCGAAACCCATCTCCTGGATTACACGGATCTGACGGAGCAGTTCCTCCCTGTCGAGTTTGCCGTTCCACGACCAAAAAGGTTTGCCCCGGTAGGCGTTTGAGGGGGAGATGAATCGCTGGAAGAGAGGTTCTTGTTGCATGATGCCCTTTGTGACGCCCGTGATACCCGACGAGCTGGTGGTGGAAGCCGTGCTGTGGAAAACCGGGAGAGTGTATACGCACGACCCCGGCACGCGCAAATGCCAGGAAGAGAGACGGCAAAACGCTCACGGCTTTTACACTACCGGCAACGCCGATTCGTTATTCCGAAAGTTTTCAAACCCGCCCTGGTTCGTGCGCAAACCAGGCAGGGGCGGCAACAGGTGTTCTTCATCGCCCGTCTGTGAGGGCTCGGGATTGCCCCAATGTTGCATGACAACACCGGCCAGCCGTCGGTGTTTCCCCAAACCCCCATCCCCGCGTTCGGGGAATGACGGTCGGGGTGCCGGGGGCCTCGCTTTGCCCCTGTGAAGCCGGTAAAGAGAACCTCGCCACGGGCGCGCCGGATCCCCGGGGGCCATTTCAACCCGTGATTACGGGCCTGTTTTGTTACTTTCCCCCGCTTGCAGCCCATGTTTTCGCAACGTTTGAAATGACAATGGGGGACGGAAAGCATGGACGCTTCCATGAACCCTGACGGTCCACGATATTTGGAAAACCAATGGAATCATATTTCGGTCTCGTTGATAATCGTCTTTTCGCAAATAACTTCACGGCACAACCGGAATCCCCCCCCGGCTCTATGCTACAATTCCGCTCCACGTGTACGGCGGTCATGCCGTCAAACCGGGCGTATCCAGAGGACCTTTCCCCGTGAACATCGACATCCCCGAAGTGCTGATTGCTTACTTTTGTCTCCTTTTCTCGCTCTGCTTTCACGAGGCGGCTCACGCCACCATGGCTCACTGGCGCGGCGATGATTCCGCCCGTCTCCTCGGGCGCATGAGCCTCAATCCGCTTGCCCACATCGATCCCATCGGAACAGTGGTTTTTCCCCTCATCATGATGACGGCTCACGTGCCTTTTCTCTTCGGCTGGGCCAAACCCGTGCCGTTTAATCCACGCAATCTCAAGAATATCCGCCATGATCCCGCCCTCATCGGCTTGGCCGGTCCCGTATCAAACATTATTCTTGCGGTGATATGCGCCCTTGTCCTTCGCGTATTAGCCTATCCGGTCGCCGCCGGTTTAGGGGGGGGAGTCATCGTCGTGTTGCTTAAAATCCTTTTTGGCTTGGTGGGCATCAATCTGGTCCTGGCCATCTTCAACATGATTCCCATTCCCCCCCTCGATGGACATCACGTGCTGGCCTTTAATCTCAGCATGGAAAACAAAGCCAAGCTGGCCCGTATGGCGCCCATGGGCATGATTCTCGTCATGATACTGGTATGGCAGTTTGACATTATCAGCCTGCCCATGAGCTACGCTTTCTCCGGCGTGATTACGCTCGCCTTTTGGGGGACCCCGCTCTGGGATAACCCGGAGCAGTTGGTCCATCTTATCCGCGGCTGAATGCCGGGCCGTCCCATTTGCTATAATCGGTGAAATCCCCCATTTCCCCTGACAGGAGCAGAGCATGGATCTCCCCAAGAAATACAAACCCGCCGAAACAGAGAACCGGTGTATTGAGGCATGGGCGAAACAGGGCATCTACGCCTGGGATCCCAGCCGCGGCCGCGACGAAACCTTTGTCGTGGACACGCCGCCGCCCACCGTCAGCGGTTCGCTCCATGTAGGCCATCTTTTCAGCTATTCCCATCAGGATTTCGTCGTGCGCTTCCAGCGGATGCTGGGCAAGAACATCTTCTTCCCCATTGGCTGGGACGACAACGGTCTGCCCACGGAGCGGCGCGTCCAGAATCTGCTGAACGTGAAATGCGAGGCCCACCTGCCCTACGACCCCGAGTTCAAGCCAACGCGGGGCAGGAAGGGCAACCCGACGCCCATCAGCCGCAAGAACTTCGTCGAACTCTGCGACGAGGTCATCGTGGATGACGAGAAGATGTTCAAGCAGCTTTGGACCCGTCTCGGCATGAGCTACGACTGGGACCAGGAATACGCCACCATCAACGAACACTGCCGCCGCCTGTCGCAGTTGAGCTTCCTCGAACTGCTCGAAAAGGGCGAGATTTACCAGGCCGAACGGCCCGTCATGTGGGACGTGGATTTCCAGACCGCCATCGCCCAGGCCGAATTGACCGAAAAGGAGCTGCCCGGCGCCTATAACTTTCTTCGCTTCGGTATCGAGGGTGAGGACGACTACCTGGTTATTGCCACGACACGCCCCGAATTACTCGGCGCCTGCGTCGCCATACTGGTCCATCCCGACGACGAACGCTATCAAGACTACGTGGGCAAGAACGCCGTCACCCCCCTCTTCCAGGTGCCCGTCCCCATCATGGCCGATCCCAAGGCCGATCCCGAGAAGGGCACCGGCGTGGTCATGGTCTGCACCTTTGGCGATCAGACCGACGTGGAATGGCAGCGTGCCTTCCGCCTGCCCATCCGCCAGATTGTCGGCCGCAACGGTCACCTACTGCCTGTCCATTTCGTCAGCGTCGAGGCGGCCGCCGCCAACACCGGCGAAGACACCCACGTCACCAGGATGGAGGACGGCCGCGAGGTGGTCATGACCTACGGCCCGGGGCGCACCATCCCCAGCCTCGATCCCGACCGCGCGAACGCGGTCTATGCAGCGCTCGAAGGGGCCTACGTCAAGAAGGCCCAAAAACGGTTCATCGCCCTGGCGGAAGAGGCCGGGGATGTCATCGACCGTCCCGCCGAACCCATCACCCACGCCGTGAAGTTTTTCGAGAAAGGCGACCGGCCCCTCGAGTTCATCCCCACGCGCCAGTGGTACACGAAAATCATGGACAAGAAAGCGGCCCTTATCGAACAGGGCAAGAAGATCAACTGGCACCCCGACTACATGGTAAAACGTTACGAGCACTGGGTCGAGGGGCTCAACCAGGACTGGTGCCTCAGCCGTCAGCGCTACTTCGGCGTGCCCATCCCCCTGTGGTACCGTATTGACGAACACGGCGAGGTCCGCCACGATAAGCGCATTCTCCCCAACCGGGATCGTCTGCCCATTGACCCTCTGTCAGAGACCCCGGAAGGCTTTGACGAAAGCCAGCGCGATCAGCCGGGCGGTTTTACCGGCGAGCCGGATGTGCTCGACACCTGGGCCACCAGCTCGCTCACGCCCCAGATCTCCTCGCGGTGGGGCACCGACCCGGAACGCCACGCCAGGCTCTTCCCCGCCGACCTCCGGCCCCAGGGACACGACATCATCCGCACGTGGGCCTTCTACACCATCGTGAAGGCCTACCTGCACGAGGGCGAAGTGCCCTGGCACAACGTGGTCCTCAGCGGCTGGATCCTCGATCCCGACCGCAAGAAAATGTCCAAGAGCCAGGGCAACGTGGTGACCCCCGAGCCGCTCATCGACCAGTACGGCGCCGACAGTGTCCGTTATTGGGCCGCCCGCGCCCGTCTCGGTGTGGACACCGCCTACGAGGAACAGGTCTTCAAGGTGGGGAAAAAACTCGTCACCAAGCTCTTCAACGCCAGCAAGTTCGCCATCGGCCGCTTTTCCGGCGTGGACCCGGCCCTTCTCACCCCCGACAAGATTACCGAGGAATCCGACCGCGCCGTCATCGCCCAGTTGCGCCCCCTGATTAAGCGCGCTACCGCCGCCTTCAGCGGTTACGACTACGCCCAGGCCATGTCGCTGACCGAGGATTTCTTCTGGCGCGTCCTGTGCGACAACTACCTTGAACTCGCCAAGCCCCGCACCTACGACGAGGAACTGACCGAAGGCCGCCTCTCCGCCTGCGCCACCCTGCGCCTTGTCCACCGCGCCGTGGTCCGCCTCTTTGCCCCCTTCGTTCCCTACATCACCGAAGAGGTATGGAGCTGGGTGTATAGTAAAGACGCCGACATGCAGCCCTCCATCCACAAGAGTCCCTGGCCCACCGAAGCCGAACTTGCCCATGTTCCCGAACCCCGATTCGCCAACGCCTACGACGCCACCGTGGCCGTGGTCGAAGCGGTCCGTAAGGCCAAGGCCGACGCCAACGTCTCCATGGCGGCCCCCGTGGAAAGCGTCAAAATCACCGCAAGGCAGGATACCCTCGACGCCCTGGGCACTACCCTGGAAGATATTCGGCGTATGTTGAAGATCGAAGCCGCCACACTCCATGAAGGCAAACCGGAAGCCGGAGTGGTCGCGGTGGAAACCGTGGTGGGGCAGGTGGAAAAAAAATAAGCCGGCTCCGAGACCATTGACGGGACACCGGCCTCTTTTTATTTCCCTGTTTCCACGCCCCCCCCCGTGGGAATACCCGGTGCGGGCGTCCCGCCCACCGAACATATTCCATGGCACTCTTGTCCAAGATAGCTTTCTGAAACTTTGAGCTTGACTACGCCCTCCGTCGGTGTTGAAAAATGGTCGCACTCTAACTAACGGCCACCAACACCAACAGGAGGGCAATCTCATGGTACGGACCGCCAGTCTCTTCAG
>JAJRTN010000040.1 GCA_024278275.1 Candidatus Hydrogenedentota bacterium | reverse complement strand
TGCTCGGCTTCGATCTCCGGCGCCTCGGGAAGCTGTTCCTTCAAAGCGGACAGGATTTCAACCCGTTTGATGGAGTCGATGCCCAGGTCGGCGTCGAGACTCATCTCCAGTTCCAGCATGTCCACCGGGTAGCCTGTCTTCTCCGCGATGGTTGCCAGAAGCACGTCCGTCACACGGTCGGCGATGGGGGGTGTGGAGGGGGCGGACTCCGCGGCGGGGATGGGTTCCGCGGAAGGCGTGGACTCCGGAGGGAATGGCGGCGGCTGGACGGCGGGCGCGCCTTGCGGTTGGCCGAGTAAAGACTGGAATGTGGCCATGGCGGCCTGCTGGCCTTCCAGGAACTGCTGGTGTAAAGCCGCCGTCTGTTCCTGGAGCTGTTGAAGGGCCAGGAGGCTGTCCTGCGCGGCGGCGGGAAGCGGGGGCGCGACGTCCGACGCCGCGACAGCAGGCCGGGGGGCGGGTTCCCGCGCGGGGGGACGTTTCTCGAAGGGTGCCCGGTAGTTGGCGCCGCAGATGGGTACGGTCATGCGCTTTTTCCTGGCGGGCGCCGGCCTGGCCGTGCCGAGTAAATCGGCGTTCCACGGCGTCAGGTTCAACGGTACGCCGAGGGCGGCGAGTCGTGCCAGCAGGCGCGCCAGGTCGGCAATGCCGCCGCGCTTGCCCGAGGAGGCATCCAGCGCCACGGTTACATGGGGCCGGTCTCCGAGGATGCTTTTGATCAGCCCGGACATGCGCGCGCCGGGGCCGACCTCGACGAAGGTACGCACACCCGCCTCGTACAGGTTTTCTATCTCGCGGGTAAACTCCACGGGCCGCGCCAGTTGTCCTGCCAGCAGTTCCCGCGCGGCGTCGGCGGCCTCGGGGTAGGCCTCCGCCGTGGTGTTGGCGAAGACGGGAAAGGCACCCGGCGCGAAGTCGATTTCCTTTAGGGTATCCAGCAGGGGATCACGGGCGTCGGCCACCAGCGAGCTGTGGAAGGCCGCGGCCACCTGCAAGGGCACGCACCGCAGCTTCTTCTCTTTCATCACCTTCACGGCGCGGGCAATCTCGTCGGTCGCGCCGGAAAGCACGGCCTGGTCGGGCGCGTTGCGGTTGGCGATGACCAGGTCCAGTCCCGCCCCGTCAATGACCTGTGTCACCGTCTCCAGGGGCGCGCGCACGGCCAACATGCCGCCCTTGTCGCCATCGCCCGAGGCCATCAACTCGCCCCGTCGCCGCGAGATTCGATACAGCGCGGGTTCGTCGATGCGGTCCGCGCAGAAGAGCGCGGGCAGTTCGCCGTAGCTGTGGCCCGCGGCGGCGTCGGGCCGCAGGCCGAATCGGCCCAGCACCTTGGCCGCGCCCGCGCTCACCGCGCCCAGGGCCGGTTGGGCCACGTCGGTTCGGGTGAGGGCTGCGTCCTGCGCCTTCCGGGTTGCCTTGTCAAAGGCGGGATGGGGGTAAATGCGTTGGCTTACCCGGTCCTCCGCCACGACCGCGTCGGCCAGGGCGAGCGATTCGAGCATTTCGGGAAACTGACACGCCAGGTCACGGAGCATGCCCACGTATTGCGCGCCCTGCCCGGGAAAGATGAAGGCCAGCTTGCCGCCGAGGCCGCCCGAGCCGACAAAGACCGCGTCTGATTCGGACGAACCTTCCCGGAGAACCTTGCGAGCCGTTTCGACGACCGAGGCCACGGGATCGCCGTCCCGTTCCAACACCAGCGCCAGGCGTTGGGAGGCATCGGAACGAAAGGTTCGGCGCGACGCCTTGGCGAAAGCCCGAACGGTATCCCAATCGGAGGCTTCGGCCAGCTTCGCCAGTTCGCTTTCCATGGCATCACCACAAAGGGCGGCCAATTCCCACTCGCCATCCCAATCGGGATGGGCCTTTGTTCCCGTGTATTCCTCGACCACGCAATGAAAATTGCTGCCGCCGAAGCCAAAGGCGCTCACCGCTGCGCGACGGGGGTGGCCCGTTGGCGGCAGCCAGGGCCGTTTCTCGGTATTCACGTAGAAGGGAACTTCATCGCCCCGGAGGGAGGGCGCGGGTTCGGCAACCTTGATGGTGGGGGGAAGGGTCTTTGTGTAGAGGGCCACGGCGGCCTTGATGAGACCGGCGGCGCCGGCCGAGGCCTTCGTGTGGCCAATCTGGGACTTCACGGAGCCCAGTGCGCACCAGGGCTTGCCCCGCGCATCTCCGTAAACCTCCTTCAGGGCCTTGAGCTCCGCCGCGTCGCCCGCCATGGTCCCCGTGCCGTGTGCTTCCAGAAGTTCAATGGTGTCCGGCGTCACCTTCGCGTTGTCGTAGGCCCCGCGCAGGGCCTTCACCTGCCCCTTGGGACTGGGCGCGTAGATGGCATCCCCCTTGCCATCACTGGACGTGCCCATGCCTTTCAAAACGGCGTAGATGCGGTCGCCGTCACGTTCGGCGTCTTCGAGGCGCTTGAGCACCACCAGTCCCAGCCCCTCGCCCAGCATGGTGCCGTCGGCATCGGCGCTGAAGGGCCGGGCGTCGCCCGTGGGCGAGAGGGCGGGCGTTTTACTGAAGCACATGTACATGAAAATATCACTGAACGTATCAATTCCACCCGTCACCACCATGTCGGTCCGGCCCGACTCCAGTTCCAGTGCCGCCAGATGAATGGCACCGAAGGAACTGGCGCACGCCGCGTCCACGACGCAGTTGGTGCCGCCGAGGTCGAGGTATTTCGAGATACGCCCCGCCACCACGTTGCCCAGGAGGCCGGGAAAGGAGTTTTCCTGCCAGGGCACGTAACCCTCGGCAATCCGCGCAATGACGTCCTCGGCGGTCGTGTCGTCCACCCCCGCGTCCTTCAACGCCCGCCGCCACAGGGGATGACTCAACCGGGCACCCAGGGGAATCACCAGTTCCAGCGCACCCGTCACGCCGAGAATAACGCTCACCCGGTCCCGGTCGAAAGTGGCGTCGGGGCCATAGCCCGCGTCGCGCAGGGCGCGGTCCGCCGCGAGCATGCCCAACAATTGGGAGGTGTCCGTCGCTTCCAGTGCGTTGGGTGTAATGCCGAATTCGAGGGGGTCGAAGTCCACCGGTTCGAGAAAACCGCCCCGGTTGCCATAGGTAAAGTCGGGGCGCTTGGGATTGCTGTCGAAATAGTCCTCGGGGGACCAGTGGGAATCGGGCACGCCCGTAATGGCGTCGATGCCGTTCTTGATGTTGGCCCAGTACGCGCCCAGATTGCCGGCCTTGGGAAAAAGACAGCCCATGCCCACCAGCGCCATGGGCATGGCGACGGAAAAGGTGGCCTTCGGCGTTTCGGTGGATTTCGTCAACGCAAATACTCCTCGATTTCCTCGATATGGCGGGGGATGATCCGCGTGGCGGCAGGGGGCAAATACACCCCTTGGGTGCGAAGTTGGTTCGCGCGATGCAGCACGGCGGCGCCGTATAGAATGTTCAGCCCCACGGTGGCGGCATGACGCTGTTCCGGCGCTTCCAGGAAGGTGCCGCGTACCCACTCGTTGAACGCGCCCATGGCCGGCCCGCACCACACCTGGTAATCCAGCTTCCGCTCGGGAACGCCCTGGTTGGCCCAGCGCGACGCCTGCCCCAGGTAGGCGCGGAAGAGGAGCGCCATCTTGTGGCGCGGGTCCTTCTCGGCCCGCTCGACCTGGGCGGGGTCGCGTCCCATCCAGAATGCCCTGGTTTGCGCCCAGAAGTCCTCGGTGCTGCTCTGGAAGATCTGCTTTTCAAGGCGCGCCCGTTCCTCGGCGGGCAGGGCGTCCAGGCTCGGGTATTGCTTGTAGAGCTGGTAGAGCTTCGCCCCCCGCATGGCGAACATGGTGCCCCGCTTGAGCACCTGCACGTCTACGCCCATCTCGAACATGTCGGCCGCAGGCGCCATGGCAATGTCCGCCTGCCCCGCTTCGG
The DNA here is from genome assembly GCA_024278275.1 of Candidatus Hydrogenedentota bacterium. Taxonomy (GTDB): domain Bacteria; phylum Hydrogenedentota; class Hydrogenedentia; order Hydrogenedentales; family JAJRTN01; genus JAJRTN01. Next base: position 2,364 of record JAJRTN010000040.1, on the reverse strand, counting down.
CGAGCATCCGGCGCACCGTGTTCGAGGAACCCGACTCGACGCAGGCCTGGTTCACCGATCCGGTGACGATGTAGGCCGCGCCCATGGCGAAGGCCGCCGCCGCCGAGGCCGGGGTCGAGATACCGCCCGCCAGCCCCACGCGTGGGGGGGCGGCATACCCGTGCTCCGTCTGGAAGCGGTCGCGCAATGCGATCATGGTGGGCAACAGCGCCAGGGCGGGCCGCCGGTCCGTGTGACCGCCTGAATCCGCCTCGGCCGTCAGGTCCCGCGCCACGGGAATGCGCGCCGCCAACGCAGCCTGCGCTTCCGTAATATCACCCGCCGCGACCAGGGCGCTCAGCATGTCCTCCGGCGGCGGGGCGAGAAACTTCGACGCCACCTCGACCCGCGACACCTTGGCGATGACGTGGTGGGGCGTGACAATGGATCCGTCCGGCCTTTCTTCAATGCCCGTCACGCGGTAACGCACGACGGGCAGGGTGAGGCGCAGGTAGGCCGAGGCCTCCACGCAGCGAACGCCACGACGGACGTAGAGATCCGCCACGGCCGCCTCCAGGGCGCTTTCGTTGGGGCTGTGGATCAGGTTACAGCCATACGGGACGTCTTCCGGAAGACGTTGAAGTTGATCAATGGCCGCTTCCACCTCCGCCGGTCCCAGGCCCGCCGCGCCAAAGAACCCCAGCATTCCCGCGCGTCCCAGCGCCTCCACCAGGGTGACCGACGAGATGCCGTTCGCCATGGACCCGCCGTAACAGGCATACCGCGTGCCGTAATCCCGGGTCCACGAGGGCTCCCCCAGCCGTTCCGGCGCACACCCGGCCGCCCAGGCCGTCACGGGCAACGAATCCCCGCCGGGCGTGCCGGTGGGCGCGTCTGTGCCCAGGCGGACGTCCTCGCCGTCGGCCACGACGGTCACGGGCTGACGGACCCGGGCCAACAACTCGGCCAAGGCGCGGTCCGACCAGGGCTGCACGACGGCGGAAGCCGGAAGCCAGCCTTGAATGGCGTCACGGGTATGATATTGGGGAAGTATAGCCATGGAGATTCCTGTGGATGGAACATGCCGAACGCATACAAATACATTGGGCCGCGCCGTCGCCCGGCAGTACCCGCCGAAAAGTGAAAAAACGCCCCGCCCACGGGCATGCAACACACCCGTGAACGGACCGCATATCATAGCAGCCAGACGGCTCAAATCTCCATTTAATGGCGGTTTTTAGTAATGGGTGGGTGCCATGAGTGTGGTGCATGCCGCCCCGCCGTGCGCTGACACCTCGCCGGATATTGCCATTTTACCTCCGCGCCACGTACCATCACGTTATGAGCGACAAGACCATCTTCGGCGTGCGCGCCGTGTCGGAGGCCCTCCAATCGGGGCATCGCGTGAACCGCGTCTACCTGGCGAAGGAATCACGCGCCCATGGCGCGGCGCGGCTGGCCGGGGAGGCCAAGGCCGCCGGGGTGCGCTTTGATTTCGTGCCCCAGGCAAAACTGAACGAACTCACCGGCACCCGCGAACACCAGGGCGTGGCCGCGATGATCAGTCCGGTGGACTATGTTTCCCTCGATGCCCTGCTTGCGGGGTGTCCGCCCAAGGCCACCCTGCTGGTGCTGGACCAGGTGCAGCATCCCAAGAACCTCGGCATGCTGATTCGCTCCGCCACGGGGGCGGGCGTGTCGGGCGTCGTGCTGCCCGCGCGCGGCGGGGCGCTTCTCGACGAAAGCGTCGTCCGCTCCAGCGCGGGAACGGTCTTGCGCATGCCCATCGCCGTCGCCAAGAACCTTTCCCGCACCCTGCGCACCCTGCGGGAAGCGGGCTTCTGGAACTACGCCTTTGACGCCGGGGGCAAAACGGACCTGTTCCGGGTCGACTGGCCCGACCGCTGCGCCCTGGTGATGGGCAACGAAACCACCGGCCTTCGGCCCGGCGTGCTCAAGGGCTGCGACGAAATCGTCTCCATCCCCCTGGCCAACGGTCTCGACAGCCTGAATGTCGCCGTGGCCGCCGGCATCGCCCTGTTCCAGGTGCATGCCGCCCGACGGGCCGAAGCACATAACGGGGGCCGTCCCTAACCCGGTCAGGCCGGGACCAGGAATCGTCTCCACGGAGAACCGCCGTGGTTCCGCGGGAAAGTAGAAGCTGCTTCTACCGTACCGTCATCCCCGCGAAAGCACAGGGGAACCATGGACAGATAGGACAGATAAGACAGATAAGACTGATATGAGTTAGGCATGCCCGCGAACGTGGGAATCCATAATACGGGGCAACCCCTTGCCTTTTCCCGTGGATTTCCGCCTGCGCGGGAATGTCGGGGCGGGAGCATGAACCCCTTTTCGTGTCCATCCGTGCCGCCGGTGCAATTC
>JAJRTN010000039.1 GCA_024278275.1 Candidatus Hydrogenedentota bacterium | reverse complement strand
GCTCAAACAATCCGGCATGGAGTGGACCGTACGCGGCGCAAACGCAATCACCGCACTGCGTTGCGTCATTCAATCAGGACGGTTCGAGGAATACTGGGAGCAGCGCGCCGCATGAAAACCCCCAAAATTGACGCAGGCCCACGTCTCCCGGCCTTCCGTGCGCCGCCCCGAATCATGCGTTATACTCTCCCCGTTCCCCGAATCGAAGAAAGCATTTTAACAAAAGGAGTATTCCCGTGATGCGTTCCCTCGGATACCTGTCTCTCATGCTTCCCTGCGCACTCGCCGGTTGCGCCACGGCCTACCGGGCCGGTGCCCCCGAGGGCGGCATAAACGTCATTGCCCACCGCGGGGGGAGTGCCTATGCACCTGAAAACACGCTGGCCTCGTTCTCGAAGGCTATCGAGCTGGGGGCCGACTGGTTTGAACTGGACACCACCCTCTCGAAGGACGGGGAACTCATTGTCATCCACGACAACTCGGTGGACCGCACCACCGATGGGAAGGGAGCGGTGGCCGATTTGAACCTGTCCGACATCAAGACCCTGGACGCGGGGAGCTGGTTCAACCCGGCCTTTGCCGGCGAGCGGCTTCCCACGCTGGGCGAAGCGTTGGACCTGGCCAAAGGCCGCATCGGCGTGTATATTGAAATCAAGAACAGTGACGACGACCACCAGCTCATGCAGGCCCTGAAGGCGGTGGAGGAGGGCCATCAATCCATGACCCCCGCCATGAAGACCGCCATGAGCGCCCTCCTGGATCGAAGTGGATCGCGCAATATCGAATTGACCCGAAAGTGTATCGAAGCCATCCGGGCGCGAAAAATGAAGCGCCAGGTGGTTATTCAGTCCTTCTCCCCGGTGATTTGCCTGGTGGCCCGGCTTGAGGCCCCGGAATTGCGGACGGAGTACCTGGGCGGCTATAACGCGAAGCATCCCGAGGCGTGGCCCCGCTTTCTCGCCCAAGGCGCACTCATGGGTGTGGAAGGCTTCAACCTGGCCCACACCAATATGACGCGGGAGCACCTGGAGCGCATTCATGGGATGGGCAAGACCGTGGCCGTGTGGACCGTGGACAGCCCGTACGACATGCGACGCTACGTCGCATGGGGCGTGGACGGCATTATCACCAACCGGCCCGATGTGTGCCTGGAGGTGTTGAAGGAAGCGGGGGCGCGGTAACAGGTGCAATTCCAGCCATCCCTTCGGCAATCCATGCTATTCCCGATGCCAGCGTGATCTGGTACTTCTATAGAGACGTAAGCACCCCAAGACACTGATCCTGTTCCTGCGTGACGTGGTGCCCGGATGGCGCGCCCCTCGGGGTGATTAACAACTGGAGACAGCAAAGATGGCATCGAAACAAGGCATTTCCCGCCGGCGGTTCCTGAAATCGGCGGGCACCGGTACCCTCGCGGCCGTGGCCTTCGGCGGCAGCCGGGCCCGTGCGGCCCGCGTGGGCCCCAACGACAAGATTCGCCTCTGCGTCATCGGCAACGGCGGCATGGGATCACGCCACGTGGTCGCTTTGGCCGACAATCCCCAATGCACCGTGGCCGCACTGTGCGACGTGGGGAAATCACGCTCCCACGGCGCCATGGTCAAGTATCGGGATATCACGGGTTTGGAACCGGATCAGTACCAGGATTTCCGGTACGTGCTGGACCGCAAGGATATTGACGCGATTTTCGTGGCGACACCGGATCATTGGCATCCGCTGCTGACCATCATGGGTTGCCAGGCGGGAAAGGATGTATATGTAGAGAAGCCCGTCTGTACAACCGTCCAGGAAGGGCGGGCCATGGTCGAGGCCGGGCGACGCTACGGCCGCGTGGTCCAGGTGGGTACGCAGCAGCGCTCCATGCCCGTGTTCCAGAAGGCCATCGACATTGTCCAGAGCGGCGCCCTGGGCAAAATTACCACGGCCAGCGCCTGGGTCGGCGTCAACGGTTGGAGTGTGGGCGAAACACCGCAACCCGTGCCCAAGGGTCTCAACTGGGACCTCTGGCTGGGCCCCGCGCCCTATGTGCCCTTTTCGCCGCAACGCTATTTCGGCTTCATGGGCTGGCACGATTACGCGCGGGGCGGCCAACTCACCAACTGGGGGGTCCACCTCATGGATGTCGTTCATTGGGGCATCCAGCAGGATCGGCCGCTCAGCGTGCAGGCCGTGGGCGGCAGCTATCGCGGCGGCGCGGGCGCGGACAACTACGAAGTCATTGACGCCATCTTCGAGTACCCCGGTTGCACGGTGACTTGGGAACAGCGCCACAACAATCCCCACGACCGCCGGGGCCTCGGCATCTCTTTCCAGGGCACCAAGGGCAGGCTCTACGTGGATCGCGGTACCTTCCGCGTCTATCCCGGCAACCTCGGCATTCCCGAGTACGTGGGCGTACCGGAGAAGAGTTGGGCCAACACGGACCATCACAACAACTTCTTCCATTGCATCCGCACACGCGAGCGGCCCGTGGCGGACATTGAGCAGGGCTTCCGTTCAACCACCCCCGTGTTGCTCGCGGGGATCGCGCTGAAAGAGCAACGCAAGCTCTATTGGGACGGCGAGAAGGAATCGTTCATCGACGACCCGCAGGCCGACCGGCACCTCTCGCGGCCCTACCGCGCGCCGTGGCACCTCTAGCGCGAAGGAGATTCAATCCATGAGTAATCGTGTAAGCAAGTACACAGGTATCGCCGTGGCGATGCTCCTCCTATGGGCCGTGCCTTCCGCGGCCGCGGCGGATACCCTCGATGCGCTGGTGGCGCAACTGGCCGGCAATGATCCCGTCGCACAGTGCAATGCGCGGGTAATGCTGCGCCAACGACATGACGCACGGGTCGCGCCGAAGCTCGCCGCGCTCCTGGGCAACGAGAACGAGCAGGTGTGGCGGGCTGCTTTCAACGCCCTCGCCGACCAGGCCAACATGGTTGGGGTGGCAGGCCGCGAAACGGACCGTCTCGTGGTGACCGACGCTATCATGGCGCTCATGGCGCCCGGCACCTCCGACCACGTCAAGCGCCAGGCTATGCGCCTCTTGCCACTGGTGGTGCCCGAAGGCTACGACGTCTCTCCCGTGGCCGCGCAACTGGACAACCCGGACCTGCGGGAACGTGCCCGCAAGGCCTTGCAGCATATCGGCACGGAAGCCTCGGCGAAAGCCCTTCGCACTTACCTGCCCAAGGCGGACCCGGCCTTCCAAGCAGCCATTCTCCATGCCCTCGACATGATGTCGCGGAAAAGCAGCATCGGGACCTTCGCCGAATACGCCGCCGATAGTCATCCCCCCGAAGTGCGCGTGGCGGCGGCCTTGGCGCTTTCCCGGACCGGCGATCCCCGGTGGCTGCCGGCCCTGCGGGCGGTGCGGGAGGGCGCGAACGATGCGACCCTTTTCGACGCCACGGACGCCCTGCTGCGCCTGGCCGACAACATGGCCGAGAATGGTGGGAACTGGTCCCTGGCGATGCAAATCTACCGTGACACACTCGCCACGGAAGCCAATTCCGTGGTTCGTGGCGCGGCGCTGGTGGGACTGGGCAAGTATGGCGACGAAACGGTATTGCCGGACATCATCGCCGCCATCAAGGCGGACAAAAAGGGCGATCTTTTCGGCCCGGGCCTGGCCGCTCTCGAAAACCTCAAAGGCCGCGCGGCGGGCGAGGCGTTGCTGAAAGCCTATGACCAGTTTCCCGGGGACATGCAGGTTCGGCTGCTGGGCATCTTTGGACGCAAAGGAGACCCCGCTTTTCTGGGTCCGCTTAACAGGCAGGTTCACTCGCCGGACCCGCGTTTCCAGGAAGCCGCCATTGCGGCGCTCGTGGCAACCGGTTTGCCCGAAGCCGTCAGCGGCATGGTGGACTACGCCCTGACGACCGATGGCGCGCGGCGCGCCCAGGTGGCCGCCGCCATTGAACGCATGGCCAACGACTTTCGCGCACGGGGCCAGGCGGGTGGCGCGGGCAGCGCTTTTCTCGGCCTCTATCGCCTGGCAAAGGACGACGCAACCCGGCAGCGTGCCCTCGCCGGCATACAGCAGTTTCCCACCCCCGAGGCCTTTGCCTATATCATCGACGACATAGGCACGGAAAACCTCTCCACCCTGTCCGTACCCATGTTGGCCGGTATGACCCGCGCCCTGAAGGACGCGGGCCGGGAAGAAGACAGCGTCCGTGCCTTCAACGCCCTGAAAGGGCGGCTCAATTCCACCGAGGCCGTGCGTGCCATGCTGGCCCTCGCTCCTTCGATGGATAAGGGAGGCCATTTCCTGGAACGCCTCGGCTTTATCACGAAATGGCGCATCGTCGGCCCCTTTCCCTGGAACGCGACCAAGGGCTTCTCCGTAACCAACATTAACGAACCCAACGTGGATCCGGCCGCAGTCTACAACGTGGGTGGCGGACAGGTCCGATGGCAGGCCGTGGACACGGCGCCGGGTTACACGGTCGACCTGGCCGACATCTACGACATGCCCACCAGTTGTTCCGCTTATGGTTACACGGAAATCGAGATGTCCCAAGCCTGTGATGCGGCGATTCGTGTCGGCAGTGACGACGGCATCAAGGTTTGGGTGAATGGCGAAGCGGTACTTGAAAAGAACGTGGACCGCGGTTCGGACATCGATCAGGACGTGGCCTCCATCAAGCTGAACGCCGGTGTGAACCGTATCCTGGTTGAATGCACCCAGGGCGGCGGTGGCTGGAACTTCCTCGCCCGCCTGACAACGCCCGAGGGATTCCCCCTGACCTTTGGGCTACATGGGAACTGATACAATCGAAGCGAGATGCGAACGGTCGAGCGGCGGCGGGATTTTTTCTTTCGAGGAAGGTAGATGCTCTCTGATCACCAGGATCATCATCCCCGCGAACGCGGGGATCCGGAGGCTGGCGAAACCGTTTTGACTTTTTCATGGATTCCCGCGTTCGCGGGAATGACGGCCTTGAATGTGAGGCAGGCATCCTGCCGGCCATTGAAGGCTGCGTGGCCAAACACGAGGTTTTCGCCTTCTCAATGTAAAACAGACACCCCGTAAACCGGGATAGGAGAATAAACATGCATCTCATTGCAATGGCCCTGTGTACGGGTATCCTCGCGGCGTCGTGTCAGCCCTGCCCACTGGTCTTCGAGCGGCAGAGGCTGGGTGATGTGACCTACGAGGCCGCCTCGGTCTTCGACGTGAACAGGGACGGCCACCCGGACATCGTGTCCGGCGGCGTCTGGTTCGAGGGACCGGCCTTCACCGAAGAACACAAGATCTGCGACCCCATGCCGGTGGACGGCTACTATGACGATTTCAGTGACAACCCCATGGATGTCAACGGTGACGGCTATCTTGACATCATCACCGGCGGCTTCTGGGGCATGAAGGCCATGTGGCGCGAGAACCCCAAGGGCCAACCCGTCGAATGGACCACCCATACCATGGGTAAGACCGGTAACATCGAGCGCAACGTATTTGCCGACCTCGATGGCGACGGGGTGGACGAGGTTTTTGCCACCACGGCCCCGGTTGTTTTCTTTCGGCTCGTGCGTGATGCGAGCGGTAAGGGCCAGGGACGCTTCGAGAAATACACCATTACCAGGGGCGGCGGCGGCCACGGCTTCGGCGTGGGCGATATCAACGGCGATGGCCGCAAGGACCTGGTCTTCGCCACCGGTTGGCTGGAAGGCCCCGAGGACCCCTTCGACACGGCCGCCTATGTCTGGCATCAGGAGTGGCGCTTCGGCCTGGCCAGCGTGCCCATCCTCATCCATGACGTGAATGAGGACGGCCTCAACGACCTCATCGTCGGTCAGGCCCACGGCTACGGTCTCGCCTGGTACGCCCAAGGCAAGGACGGGCAGGGCAACCGGACCTGGACCCAACACGAATGCGATTCAAAACGATCCCAGTTTCACGATCTCCAACTGCACGATATCGACAACGACGGCCGGCTTGAACTGATTACCGGCAAACGCTACCACGCCCACAACGGCCACGACCCGGGCGGAAACGATCCGCTCGGCCTGTACTACTACGAACTCAACGGCGGCGACTTCCAGCGCGTCACCATCGACTACGGTCCTCCCGGTCAGGCCAGCGGCGCCGGCATCTACTTCTGGATCGCCGACGTGGACGGCAACGGCTGGAAGGACATCGTCGCCCCCGGCAAAGAGGGCCTCTACCTCTTCAAGAACCTGGGCCTGAGAAAGTAAGCTCCAAGCTGTTGTAACCGTCCACGCCCATCCCGACCGTCATTACGAGGAGAATCCTCCGCGATAAGGGCGCAACGGTCCTTTTTCAGGGAGACGCGCGAAATCTGGTGTAAGGGCATGTTGTTGAGGGTACTCGGATTGCCACGGTCGCTTAGGTTCCCTCGCAATGACGGTCTCAATGGGCATGCGCAATAGTATTCCGAAGCAGCCCATACGCCGGAGACGGAACAGGCCCGCTTGCCCTTTCCTTAAACTGGAGCGTCGGCTATTTATTCAACTCCGCCACCTTGTCCTCGATGAGCTTGCGGATTTCCTTGACGCGCTTGCGGGTTTCGGCTTCCACGCGCATGACCAGCTTGGGACTGGTGTTGGAGGCGCGCAGGAGTCCCCAGCCGTCGGGGAATTCGATGCGGGCGCCGTCGATGGTGATCACGTTGAGGCCGAGGTCGTCCTTGAAGTACTTCGTGGCCGCCCGGATGACGTCGAATTTCTTGTTGTCGGGACAATTGAATTCAACTTCCGGGGTGGCGAAGAACTCGGGGATGGTCGCCAGGTGCGCGCTGAGGGGTTTGCGCCCGGAGGCGATGATTTCCAGCAAACGCGCGGCGGAATAGATGGCGTCGTCGAAGCCGTACCAGCGGTGCTTGAAGAAGATGTGGCCGCTCATCTCGCCGGCGAGTTGGGCTTTGCGCTCCACCATGGCCGCCTTGAGGTGGGAGTGCCCCGTGCGCCACATGAGGGGGCGGCCGCCGTGCTTCTCAATGTCGGCGTACATGGCGCGGGAGCACTTCACCTCGCCGATGATGGTCGCGCCGGGTTTCTCCTTCAGGATCTGCCGGGCGAAGAGCGCCACCAGCCGGTCGCCGGGAAGGTGGTTGCCCAGTTCATCGCAGCCGCCCAGGCGATCCACGTCGCCGTCGAAGCCGATGCCCACGTCCGCCTTGTGTTTCTTCACGGTGCGGATAAGGGCCTTGCAGTTTTCTTTCTTCGTCGGGTCGGGGTGATGGTTCGGGAATCGGCCGTCCACCTCGCAATAGAGCGGGATGACCTCGCAGCCCATGGCCTCGAAAAGGGGTACCGCCGTGACGCCGCCCACGCCGTTTCCCGCGTCCACCACCACCTTCAGTTTGCGGTTGAGCTTGATGCCCCGGAGAATGCGCTTCCGGTAGGCGGGCCGCAGGTCGAGGCGGGTGATGGTGACGGGCTTTTTCGTGGTGGGGAACTTGCCGGCCTGCGCCACCCTGCGGAACTTCTGAATGGCGTCGCCGAAGATGGTCATTTTGCCCACGGCCATCTTGAGACCGTTGTAGTTGGCCGGATTATGGCTCGCGGTGAGCATGAAACCGCCGTCCACGTCGAGCGTGTTCAGTGCATAGTAGACCACCGGCGTGGGCACCTCGCCGAGGTCGATGACGTTCATGCCGCACGACGTGATGCCGTCGATGATGGCGTTGGCGTAGGCCTTCGATGTGAGCCGCCCGTCACGACCGACCACGACGGTGTTGTATTTCTTTTTCCCCCGGAGAAAAACGCACAAGGTTTTCCCCAGGGTCTCCATGACGGCTTCGTCCAAGTCTTCTCCCGCGATGCCGCGGATGTCATATTCACGAAAGATGTTCGGATTCAGCTTCATGGTCTCTCCTTTTCATGCTTTGTGGTGTCATATTCGGAGTCGCCTGGACTGCCACAAGTCTAGCATCTGCCACGGGACGGGGCAATAGGAGAGGTCTGCGAAACGGAGGATCTTTTTACGTGCCATCCTGTATGTTGCGGTCTCGCTGAGAATCGTCTTTTCGCCAATGACACCGGTAGGGACAAGCTCTCGCTTGTCCGTTTCCGTGAGTCCGTTGCTTATCAAGGGCGGCTTTTCCGTTGGCGCGAGGCAAACCGTGCCAACGGTCATGCGGGAGCATGGCCCTACCGAACCCGCACTTCAGCGCACCATCTTCCGGGCCGACGCGATTGCCGGGCCAAGGCCCACCCTATTCCGCCACGTAGCGGTACTTGAATCGGCCTTCCGGGGCCACATCGCCGCTGAGGTAAAAGTCCATGACGTCCCCCGGCCGTTGGAGGTTGTCGGCCCACTTGAAGTCGAGCGTGAAGGGGGCGTCCTCCGCGATACCCAGCGCGGCGCGGGGAATGACGAGGTGCATTTCCTTTCCCTCCACGCGTAGCGCGACGTCGGCCGCCTTTTCCCAGGTCCACCCGCCCGCGTTGCGTTCGAGCGTGCCCTGCTTGCGGTTCACCACGAAATTGTAGCCTTCCCATCCCGTCTCCGCTTTTCCATCCGTGTCGAGGAAGAGCATCATCCAGTTGTCCCCGGCCGGGGTAATATCGGCCTTCGTGCGAACGTGGAAGTAGACGTTCTTGCCGTCGCGGGCCACTTTCATTTCGAGGAAGTCGTTGCGTCCCGTGGTGTTGGTGTAGTGCAGCCCCTCGACCCCCGCGAAGTCACGGGGAAGGGTTTCATGCGCGTGGTCCGTGAAAGCGGGTTTCACATCGGCCCACTGGTCCATGGAGCCCGCCAGCTCGATGGTCTTTGGCGCGGAGGCCTTGGGCAGCTTCGGCACGCCTTTGTAGCGCCGCACGCCCGCCACCAATTGGTAGTAATAATTGTCGCCATGGCCGCCCTTCATGGGCTCGATGTCGCGGCTATACTCCTCGTCATACTGATCCACGAAGGCGATCTTGTCCTTCGAGCCCCACCGCCCCGCGATCCATTCATTCCATCCGGTCACCATCACGATAGGCGGATCCAGTTCCAGGGCGCGGTCCCATTGCTCCGCCGCGTTGTAGCCGTAATTCACCGCGCCCGGCGTCATGTCGCGCATACCGTCGTGGAAGCTCCGGCCCCGGGCGTTCCCCTCGCTCATGTTCGTGACGCGGCCGTCGCGGTCGCGCAGGTTCTGCGCCACCGATACGTTCACCTGCTCCGGCTTGTTCGGGTCGTCCGTGTAGCCGTAGTGCTGGGGATAGGCCGCCTCCCAGTGCCAGGCATAAGGCGTGTTGACCTGCTCGAAAGGCCAATGGGCCTTGCGCAGCGTGAAGAAATCCTTGACCTGGTCACTCGCCTCCTTCGGGTCGCAGATCAGCAGCGGCTTGCCTTCCCACCGGAACCACAGGTCCGGGTACTTCCCCGCGCCATAGAGATCGCGGTAAAGCTCATCCGCCGTTTCCCCCGCCCGGGTGTTGGTCATGAACGTGAACTGGGGCGTTTTGCCCCCTTCCGCGCGGATCGCGCTGAACACCTCGCACAGGTTCATGTACACATCGCGGTAGGTGACCCGGTTCGTCGTGTCGAAGATCAGGAAATCGACCCCCGCGTCGGCCAGCAGGTTTGCGTGACGGCGCAGCACCCAGGGGTCGGCATTCTTGTAGTATCCATAGAGCGGTTCCGACCAGAAGTGCATCGCCCCATGGGGCCCCCACAACGGCGAATCCGGTTTCTTCAATGCCTCGGGATCCTTCTCGAGGATCTTGGAAACGTCATAAATCCCCCCGCCATGGTTGTGGGCGCCGTTCCACAGGAAGTAAAAAATCCCCACGAAGCGGTCCGGCTTCGGGGCGTTCGTCTCGTCGGTCAACGGCAGTTCCCGGCCCAGTCCATCGACGGCCGGCCACGGGACCCCGGGATTCTCGGATTGACGGCTCATGATACAATCTCCCTGCGCGGCATTTGAGGCCTTTTCCCCGGTACGCACCATGCGCCGGAAAGGCGTTCCATTGGACAGCCGCGCCACGCACCGGGGAATGTAGCACAGTCGGTCCGCCGGGACAAGAAGCGGTTTTCCGGGCGTGCGGCAGCTTGCCGCCTGCATTTCCACGGATGCTCGTGAAGTGGACGTGGTGGACCAAGTGGACAGGCGCGCCCGTCCACGCTATCCACTCCGTCATGGTCGGGGAAAAAGTATGGTTTCTTCGGGCGGAATCATACGCGCTCGTTGCATTATTTTGGGCTTGCGGCGGCCAGAGGGCCTGGAAAGGTCCTTTTGACTTGTCCGGTGAACGGTTGATATACTCTGCCCGTGCCTCCCCCGCGTGGGAGGCGTGTGTCTCTTTGGGGCGGGTACGCTTGCTTGGCGTGAATCCCGCCCGTGCGCATGTTGCCGCGTTGGGTTGGGAGAGGTCCCGGACACAGGTTCTCCCCGGCTCACCTGTTTGCGTAGCCTGCTGGGGCGTGGCCAAGTGGTAAGGCGCCGGCTTTTGGTGCCGGTCACCGCTGGTTCGAATCCAGCCGCCCCAGCCATTTCATGACATGCCGGTTCGCGAGAGGCGGGAGTTTCGCTGATATCATGGCTTACCAGAGCGACATGAAAATCCTGAGTGGGAACGCTTCGCGCGAACTCACTGAAGGCGTGTGCCGCGTTCTTGAGATGAAGCCGACCCAGGCATCGGTCGGCAAGTTCTCCGATGGTGAGATCCATGTGCAGATCGGGGAGAACATTCGGGGGCGCGACGTTTTCCTCATCAACAGTACGTCTCCCCCCGTGAATCGTCACCTCATGGAACTGTTGATCATGATTGACGCGGCCAAGCGGGCTTCCGCCGAGCGTATCACGGCGGTGCTTCCGTACTTTGGCTATGCCCGCCAGGACCGCAAGGATCGGCCCCGCGTGCCCATTACGGCCAAGCTGGTCGCCAATCTGCTGACGACGGCGGGTGCCAACCGCATTCTGGCGGTGGATCTCCATTGTGGTCAAATCCAGGGCTTTTTCGACATTCCCGTGGACCATCTTTCGGGCGAGGTGGTCTTCGAGGAATACCTGGTGAACCAGCCTTGCACCGATAACCTCGTGATCGTGTCGCCCGATGCCGGGAGTGCTTTTCGCGCGGGAGCCTTCGCGAACCGTCTCGGAGCCACCCTGGCCATCGTGGACAAGCGTCGCCCCAAGCCTAACGAGGCGCAGGTGATGAACATCATCGGCGAGGTGGAGGGCAAACATGCCCTCATCTACGACGACCTTGTCGATACGGCGGGCACCCTTACCAAGGGTGCCGAAGCGATCAAGCGGCAAGGTGCCCTGAGTGTGCGGGCCTGCATCACCCATCCGGTGTTGAGTGGCCCCGCCCTGGAGCATATCAGCAACTCCGTATTGGAAGAAATACTGGTGTGTGACTCGATTCCCCTCTCGGATCAGGCCAAGGCAAGTGGAAAGTTTGTCTCCCTGTCTTTGGCGACCCTGATTGCGGAAGCGATTCGCAGAATTCACAAGAACGAATCGGTCAGCAGCCTTTTCCGCAGTTAGCGCTGTGGACGGGACGGCCGGTCGGGAGGCAGACAAGAAGATGGACTTACAAACGCTTAACGCGACTCCCCGTGAGGGACAGGGCAGGGGTTCCGCGCGCCGGGCGCGTCGGGAAGGACAGGTTCCCGGCGTGCTCTATGGACACGGGGTGGAGCCCGCGTCGATCCTTATCAACCTCCGCGAGTTTGAGCATCTGCTCGCCTCGCACCGTGGCACGGGTGCCCTCGTGACGCTTGACGTTGCGGGCAAGGCCGACCTTTCGGGACCCGCCCTGCTCAAGGAAGTACAGCGCCACCCAGTGCGTGACGCGGTGCTTCATGCTGATTTTCAGCGCGTCAGCATGGATGAGCGGATCCAGACCACGGTTCCCGTGGTGCTGACGGGGCATGCCAAGGGCATCGTCGAAGGCGGCATGCTGGACTTCCAGTTGCGCGAACTCGACATCGAGTGCCTTGCGCTGAACGTGCCGGATCAGATCGAAATCGATATCACCGAATGGGAGATCGGTTTCAGTATGCACGTTGGCGCATTGACCCCGCCTGATGGCGTGAAAATCCTCACGGACCCGGAACGGGCCATCGCCAGCGTACAGGCGCCGCGCGTGGAGGTCGAACCCACGGAAGTTGAAGAAGGCGTGGAGGGCGAAGAGGGCGCCGCAGGTGAAGAGGGTGAAGGCGAAGGCACCGCCGAGGATGCCGAGAATTAGCGTGATTCGGTGCCATATCGTCGGGCATCGTGACGCCGGCATGAGTTCCGCCCGCCCTCGAAGGGGGATGGGCGGGTCTCTGTTTTGGCGGACTTCGAGGAGGCGGAAGGCAGCGTGAAGATGATCGTGGGATTGGGTAATCCCGGTGCGCGTTACCGGAATACCCGCCACAACCTGGGCTTTGAAGTACTGGACCGGCTGGCCGGGGACCTGGGCGCGGACTTCGACCGGGAAAAGCACGAGGGCCTCATCGCGGAGCTGACCCACCGTGACAGGAAAGTCCTCCTGGTGAAACCGTTGACCTATATGAACCGAAGCGGTGACTGCGTGGTGAAATTGGCCCGAAACAAGGTACACGATCCGGCGGATCTCCTGGTGGTCGTGGATGACGTGAACCTGCCCCTGGGCAAGCTGAGAATGCGCGCCGGTGGCAGCGCAGGCGGCCACAACGGTCTCAAATCCCTGATCGAGCGCACGGGCAGTAAAGACTTTCACCGCTTGCGCCTGGGCGTGGGTGATGATCGGCGCAGCCCTGACCTGGCCGATCACGTGCTCGCCCGATTCCGACCGGACGAACGCGAGGCCGTGGCGGACATGACGTCGCGAGCGGTCCAAGCCGTGCGTTGTTGGCTCGAGGAAGGGGTCGAAAAAACCATGGATCGGTTCAATCGTTAGCGAGGATCAAGCGGCGCATTCGCCGAGAGTCGTCTTTTCGCAAACAGCACAAGAGAGGGTGGACCATGCAATCCGAGACGAAAACAAAACATACCATCAGCGTGTTGGTGGAGAATCATTTCGGGGTGCTCGCCCGTGTTTCGGGTATGTTCAGCGCCCGCGGGTATAACATCACCAGCCTTTGCGTGGGTGAGACGGAGGATCCGTCCATATCCCGGATGACCGTTGTTGTTCGCGGCGAACAGGAAGAGTTGGACCAGATCATCCAGCAGCTCAACAAGCTGGTGGAGGTCATCGAGGTGGCCGATCTGACCGTGCGGAACTTTGTCGAGCGTGAGTTGGCCATGGTGAAAGTCGGGGTCGGGCGTGAACGGCGGGGTGAACTCATCGAGTTGGCCAACATTTTCCGGGCGAAAGTGGTGGATGTCGGCACCGAGTCCATGACCATCCAGATCACCGGGGCCGAGGGCAAGATCAAGGCATTCATCGATATGCTGCGTCCCATGGGTATCCAGGAATTGGTGCGGACGGGCGAGATTGCCATTGCGCGGGCGAACCATGCGAAGTAGCCGTCTCGGACCGGCCCGTGTGGCGTTACGCCTACCCATGGTCCGGCGGTGGGCCATTTGCCCCGCCGCCTTGAAGGGGCGTATCATGCGCCGTGGCTTTCTTTTGCCGCGGCGCTTTTTTTGTTTAGGGTCGTGAAGCGTATGGCGCCATGTAAGGCCGCGTTTACGCCGGCACGCTCATTATGGAGACGGACCATTTGAAGACACTTCTGAAATTGCAGGGACTGGACCTGAAGATCGAGGCGTGCAAAGCACTCGAGGGTGAGATTCCGAAAAAAAAGCGGAAGTTTGAGATTCACAAGCAACGCCTGGCGCAGGAACTTGCGGAAAGCGACAAGCGCTGCAAGGATCTTGTACTGGAACAGCGTGCCTGTGAAAGTGATATCGAAACCCGCAAGGCGGATATTGCCAGGAAAGAGCAGCAACTGCTTGCGGTTAAGAAGAATGAGGAGTACCAGGCCCTCCTTCATGAGATCGACATGCAGAAGAAGCAAATAGCCCTCAAGGAAGAGCGGATAATTGCCATCATGGTCGAAACCGACGAGGCGAAAGCCCGGTTGGAGGAAGACAAGAAGCGCATTGAGCGGGAATTGGCCGGCATCGAAGCCGAATGCGCCAAGATCGACAAGGAACTTGTCGAGGCCGTGGCACGGCGGTCGGAGTTGGAGGTGCAGTGTGAACCCCTGCGCGCTCAGATTGACAAGCGGCTCCTCTCGCAATACGGCCGCATCCGCAAAGCCAAGAAGACCGGTAAGGCGGTCGTGCCGCTGAATGACGAGACCTGTTCCGGGTGCCATATGAGCGTCACGGCCCAGGTGGTAAACGAAGTGTTGGCGGGTGACAAGGTGCATTCGTGCAGCCACTGCGGCCGCCTGCTTTTCGCGCCCGAAAACTTTGTGGAAGAAGGCTCGGGCACTGCCTGATTGGGGATTGGGAAGCCATGCCATTGTTTGGACGAAAAGGTTTCGGGTTTTCACGCAACAAGAAGCAGAACATCCCCGATGGCCTGTGGATTAAGTGTCCCAGTTGCGGACAAACCACCTACAAGAGCGAGGTGGAAGAGAATCTGTCCATCTGCCCCAACTGTGATCACCACTATCGGCTGGGGTCGCGCAGGCGCATCGAGTCCCTCGTGGATGAGGGCTCTTTCCAGGAAACCAACGCCGGTTTGCGCACCGCCGACCCGCTTGGGTTCGCCGTGGGCAAGGAGACCTATCCCGAACGCATCGAACGGGCCAGGAAACAGTCCGGCCTTGATGAAGCATTACTCACCGGTTTCGCGCTCATCGAGGGTACCCGCGTCGCCATTGGCGCCATGGACCCCGCCTTCGTCATGGCCAGCATGGGCTCCGTGGTGGGTGAAAAGTTCTGCCGCCTGGCGGATGACGCCATTCTTGAGAAGGTCCCCACGATCATCTGCACGGCCTCCGGCGGCGCCCGTATGCAGGAAGGTATCCTGGCGCTTATGCAGATGGCAAAAACCACCGATGCCGTCCGTGCCCTTAATGATGCGGGCATACCGTATATCGTCATCCAGACCGACGCCACGACCGGCGGGGTTTACGCGAGTTTCGCGAGCCTGGGCGATATCACCATCGCCGAGCCCAAGGCCACCATCGGTTTTGCCGGTGCCCGCCTTATCGAGGGTGCGCTCAAGCTGAAGCTGCCCGAAGGCTTTCAGCGCTCCGAGTACCAGTTCGACAACGGATTTGTGGACAAGATTGTTCCGCGTGCCGAATTGCGTCCGTTTCTCGCCAAGATCCTGTCCTACATCGCGCCCGAATACCGTCACGCCGCCACGCCCCCCCCGCGTTAGTCCCTTACCTGTGAAGTATTGTACCAATGGTCACGAACACGCGTTTGTCCTACCCGCCGTCATTCCCGCGAACGTGGGAATCCACGGAAAAGGTCAGGGGGGTGCTCCGTATTATGGATCCCCCCGTTCGCGGGGATGACGGTTGGTCGTGGCACGGACGGCGGCTGCAATTCCTGGTTCCGCCGACGCCGGGTTAGGCATATCGTGTTGGTTCCCGGGAGCAGACCACCCCGCCGGGCACGGCGTGAACGGCTTTCGTACCTTTTCGGGCTTGAACTGCACGGCATCAAGCTCGGCTTTGAGAATATCCGCCATTTCCTCGACCGCGCGGGGAACCCCCAGGGGGAATACCCTGCCGTGCATGTGGCCGGCACCAACGGTAAGGGAAGCGTGCTGGCTTTCCTGGATGCCATGCTCCGGGCCGCCGGGTATCGTGTCGGACGCTACACGAGCCCCCACCTTATTCGACTCAACGAGCGTTTTCTCGTTGATGGGGGGATGATTTCCGACGAAGCGCTCGACGAACAGATTGCTTTTTTCAAGGGTATCGCCGACGGCATGCCCAATCCGCCCACCTTTTTTGAAATGACCACGGCGATTGCCTTCCGCCATTTCGCCGAGGCGCGGGTGGACCTGGCCCTTGTCGAGGTGGGCCTGGGCGGGCGCCTTGACTCGACCAATGTGATCACGCCCGAGGTGACCGCCATCAACACCATCGGCCTGGAACACACCCGCTTCCTGGGCGACACGCTCGAACAGATTGCCTACGAAAAGGCGGGAATCCTCAAGCCGGGCGTGCCCGCCGTGGTGGGTGCCATCGAGGAAGGTCCCCGTGCCGTCATTCTCGACCGCGCCCGGGAACTCGGTGTTCCCATTCGGCTCCATGGCCGCGACTTTCAATGCCAATCGGAAGGGCTTCCCTGGGACCAGATCTTCTCTTTCCGAGCTCCCGGCCTCACCCTCGACAACGTGCCCCTCGGTTTGGCCGGCCGTCACCAGGCCCACAATGCCGGTATCGCCACGGCCCTGGCGCTTTGCCTTCGCGGGCGCTTTCCGGGACTTGGGGCCGAGGCCATCGCGAGCGGCCTGGCCCATGCCCGTTGGCCCTGCCGGCTGGAGCGCGTTCTGGATGAGCCGCCGGTCATTATTGACGTGGCCCACAACGTGGCCGGCGCCCGGCTCCTGGCCGAAACCATCGGACGGGCCGTGGTGGTGGTGGCCATTTCCTCCGATAAAGATGCCCGCGGCATCCTGGACTGCCTGGCGCCACTTGCCCAACGGACCGGTAGCGATGAACCCGCCCTTATCCTCACTGAATTCGGTGGAAGCCGCGCCCTGCCCTTGGGCGCGCTGATCAGGGCCGCGGGCGATTGGCCTCACCAGTGCCTGCCAGATCTTGAAGAAGCCCTTGAACGCGGGATGGCCCTCGCCACCGGTGAATGTCCTCTGCTCGTCACGGGGTCGATTTTTTTTGCCGGCGCGGCACGGCAGGTCCTGATGGAGCGCTTTGACGCGCCACCGCCCGTTTTCTGATTTTGGACGGCTTTTTCGTGCCGTCAACCGGGCGGCCTGCCGCCTTTTGGGCCTGGCACGTAACGAATGGCCGTGCAAAAAGGGGGGGCGAAAGGGTATGCTCCAGCCATGGCAGGAATGTTGGAAATGCCATTTGCGAAAAGGTGTTTTTCGGCGTAAGAGCCACCCGGGCCTGTATGTTGCGGTTTTCTGGGCGCAGCAAAAGAAATACCGGGACCGAACGCGGTGTGGCGGATGGCATGTGAAAAGACCTTCTGTTCGCAAGTGCCTCTGGAGGAAATCTCCCATGAAATCAATAAGCCGACGAACTTTTCTTGCACAGGTGGGGGTTGGCGTGACGCTGTGTGCCGGGGCGCGGGCCGGGAAAAAACGTCCGCCCAATTTCGTCCTTATCTTTCTCGATGATTCCGGTTGGGCCGACTTCGAGCCTTTCGGGGAGAACGCCTACAAGACGCCCCACGTGGAACGCCTGGCGCGGGAGGGGTGTGTCTACCGCAACTTCTACGTGCCCCAGGCGATTTGTTCCGCGTCGCGGGCGGCCCTGCTCAGTGGCTGCTATCCGGGCCGTACCAAGGTGGTCGGCGCCCACCCGCCGAATGCACGTGGGCTGGATCCAAGCTTCGCGACCATGGGCGAGGTTTTCCAGAATGCGGGCTACCGGACCGCGGTCTTCGGAAAATGGCATATTGGCGATCAACCGGACACGCGTCCGCCCGCCCGCGGCTTTGATGAATCCTGCGGGCTCATGTATTCCAACGACATGTGGTCCTTCCATCCCGGCAATCCCGAACACTGGAAGCAGTTCCCCCTTCACTTCTGGGAGAACGGCAAGATTATTATCGAGGAAATGACGCGGGACGACCAGCCCCACCTGACAACCTGGTACACCGAGCACGCCGTTGATTTCATCAAGCGGAACAGGGACAATCCTTTCTTCCTTTATGTGCCTCATTCCATGCCCCACGTGCCACTCTTTTGCAGCGAAAAGTTTCGGGGTAAATCCGGCGCGGGCCTCTACGGCGACGTGATGATGGAGCTCGACTGGTCCGTGGGAGAGATCATGCGGGCCCTGCAGGAGAACGGCCTGGAGGACAACACGGTTGTCTTTTTCTCTTCCGATAACGGCCCATGGATATCCTACGGCAATCATGCCGGGCGCACGCCCTTTCGGGAGGCCAAGGCAACTTCCTTTGACGGCGGGGTGCGCAGCGCCTGCATCATGAAGTATCCCGGCCATATCCGGGCGCGATCCTGCTCGACGCGGGCTTTCAGTACGGTGGATATGCTGCCCACATTCGCCCGCCTCGCGGGGGCGCCGCTTCCGGAAAACCCCATTGACGGTAAGGACGTATGGGACCTTGTCACCGGGAAACCCGGCGCGAATCCCCACGCATACTATCCTTTTTCCACGGGGTCGCGTTTCGAGGGCGTCATCAGTGGAGACGGGCGCTGGAAGCTGCACCTGCCCCACCCTTACCGAACGCTCGTCGAAGCGGGGGCCGACGGAAAGCCCGGGCGTTATGCCATCGCACGGATCAAGCTCTCCCTGTTCGACATGGAGAATGATCCCCTGGAGCGGTGTAACGTGGCGGAGAAATATCCGGAGGTCACGGCCCGGCTCAAGGTCCTCGCCGACCGGCACCGGGAACGCTTTTACCCCGGCCAGCCGGGTTAAGACACCATTGCGACGACCGGCATATCCTCCGCGCGGCCATGGCCGGCGGACAAAACAGGCCCCTCATGCTTGATAGTCGTGGGCGAGGTGGGATTCGAACCCACAAGCCCTTTCGGGCAACGGATTTTAAGTCCGTCGTGTATGCCAGTTCCACCACTCGCCCCGCGGGGGACAACTATATCCCCGCCGCGCCGGCTGGTGCAAGCCGGCCGGCCTTTCCGCCAGGCTTTGGAATGGATGGGGGCTTTTGTTATAATACGGACGATGCGGTTGGCTTTTTTGTAAGTCCTTCGCGTTGCTTGTCTTAGTACTTATCCGCCCTTCCCTTGCCGGCGGGGCGCGGAAAGGTGGGATCTTGTTCGGTCTCTTTCTCCGTTTTCCCAGCCTGTTCTCGCATGACATGGCCATCGACTTGGGCACGGCCAATACGCTGGTGTATGTCAAGGGTCAGGGTATTGTTCTGAGCGAACCGTCCGTGGTGGCCATCAACAAGGACACGGGCAAGCCCCGGGCCGTGGGTAATGATGCCAAGAGCATGATTGGCCGCACCCCGGGCAATATCGTCGCCATTCGCCCCATGAAAGACGGCGTGATCGCCGATTTAGAGATTACGGAGGCGATGCTGCGTCATTTCATCCACCAGGTGCATAACCGGCGCCGTCTGGCGTGGCCCCGGGTGGCCATCAGCGTGCCTTCGGGGATCACGGCGGTTGAGAAACGCGCCGTCATTGACAGTGCCACGAACGCGGGCGCGAAGAATGTCCACCTTATCGAGGAACCCATGGCGGCGGCCATCGGCGCGGGGCTCCCGGTGCAGGAGCCGCAGGGCTGCATGATCGTGGACATCGGCGGCGGAACCACCGAGGTGGCCGTCATCTCCCTGGGTGGTATCGTCTTCTCGAAGTCGGTCCGGGTGGCGGGGGACGAGATGGATCAGACCATCATCCAGCACCTCAAGCGTACCTATAACCTGCTGGTGGGGGAGAGGACGGCGGAGGAGATCAAAATCGCCATCGGTTCGGCTTTCCCCATGAACGAAGAATTGGAAATGCAGGTGAAAGGCCGCGACCAGGTGATGGGGCTGCCGAAGGTCATCACCATCACTTCCGAGGAAATTCGCGAGTCCCTGGGCGAGCCGGTGAGCGCCATTGTCGACGCCGTGCGTGTAACCCTGGAGCGGACACCGCCGGAACTTTCGGCGGATATTGTCGACCGCGGGGTGGTGCTGGCGGGGGGGGGCGCTTTGCTTCGGGGACTGGACAAACTGCTGGCGAAGGAAACGGGGCTTCATGTAACGGCCGCCGAGGATCCTCTTACGGCGGTCGTGCTGGGTACGGGCAAGTACCTGGAGGAGATGAGAAAATTCCCCGACGAGGATCTCTAACGGGCAGGCGGCAGTGTGATCGTCATAGTGCCCGGGGGACCGGGTCCGCCACCCCGGTGCCCCGTTACGGGGGGAACGGCCCATGAGGCTCTTTCCCACGTTGACCGGCAACCGCCCCCTGGCGCTGCTTGTCGCCTTGACCCTGTTGTCGCTGCTCTCCATGGCGCTGGGAACCAAGGCCACCATCGTGCATAAATCGGTGCGCCGCGTGGCGGCCATGTCGGCCTATCCTTTCCTGGTGGCTCAGCGGGCGACCGCTTCGGGTACGGACTATGTCCTGGACTTGTTTCTGGGCTACAACGACCTCCGGACGGAGAATGAGGCGCGTGCTCACGACCTGGTGAAAATGAAGCAATCCCTTACGCGGCTCGTGGAGGTGCAACGCGAGAACAGGCGTCTCCGAACCATGCTGAAGTTCCAGCGGGACGAACGGCGCCTGAGTCTGCTTCCGGCATCGGTACTGGGTACGGCGAAAGGTTTGCTCACCATTGATCGCGGCGCCCTGCACGGGGTGCGGGAATCGATGGGCGTTATTACGGCGGACGGCGTGGTGGGCATCATCACCGAGGTGGGCGGCCGGGCGTCCACGGTGGCCACGCTTCATCACCCCTACTGCAACGTGGGCGCCATGGTGCGCCGCAACCGGATTCGCGCGTATGATGGGATCATCAAAGCGAGCAAGAGTGACCTGAGCGTAATTTGCACGTTGGAGTACATCGACATCAACGATGATGTTCGTCAAGGGGATTTGGTGGTGACCAGCCCGGAAAGCGTGTTTCCGTCAGGCTATCCCGTGGGCACCATCACGCGGGTTCACCACAGTGAGACGCTGTGGCGTTATGCCGATGTTATGCCGAGCGTGGATCCCTACCGTCTGGACGAGGTGTTCGTGGTGATCAAGGCGAGCCTGACGGCGGAGGAGTTGGCGGGGCCGTCCGCCACGGGGGACTTTTCGAACGCCCCGGAGATGCCGGACAACCGCACGATTCAGGATCGCTTCGCCCCATGATAAAGAACTTCAAATGGGTGACCACCATCGTGATTGCCGCGGTGTTTCAGACCACCTGGCCCGACATGCTCCGGCTGCAGGGCGTGACGCCTGATCTCACGTTGCTGATCGTGGTTTATTTCGCCATCACCGAAGGGGAGGAACGGGCCATGTTCACGGGGGTGATAGGCGGCATCTACCAGGACACGGTGACCAACACGGTGCTGGGACATCACGTGTTCGGCCATGTCATTGTGGCCTACGCCGTAGGCCGCATCTCGACGCGCTTTGTCACGGAGCACCCCGCGGTGAAAGCGGGTTCGGTGTTGTGCGCGGCCCTGGTGGACGGCTTCTTTCACACGATTATCCGCTATGTGCAGGAACCCCGGCTGGGTTTCTTCTATACCCTGCTCACGTCGGTGGTGCCTACGGCGTTTTATACCGCGGTACTGACGCCCCTCGTCTTCACCGTGCTGGGCCGTGTGTTCGCCCACGAGGCGCGCGTGCAGGGAGGAAGCGGGTAGATGCCGGGAAAGCGGCGAAAAGAGACGGACCGTTACGCCGGCGTCGAGACGCGGGTGCAGGTTTTTGCCGTGCTGATGACGGCGGCCTTCTGCATCCTTGTTTATCAACTCTGGCAGCTCCAGGTGGTGCAACAGCATGAGTTCGCCGAGAAGGCGGAATCGCAACGTATGACGGAGAAGTTGCTCAAGGCGGGGCGTGGCCGTATCTACGACCGCCAAGGTGCGATACTGGCGGACAACCGCCCCAGCGTGGACGTGGTCATGGTGCCGGGTGAGTGCGACAAGGAACGCTATGGTGAAATCGCCCGAACCCTGGAAGAACTGTTGGGTGTTTCGGCATCCCGCTTGCTGGAGGACGTGAAATCGCTTTCGCGAACCCCCTACCAGCCCATAACGGTGAAACGGGACGTGAGCAAGGCGGACCGCGTCCGGGTCGAGGAACATGCCTACGCCCTGGGGCCGGGGGTGTTTACCGTGGTTCGGCCGCAACGCTATTACCCTTACGGAAAGGTGGGCGCCCAGCTATTGGGGCACTTGAGCGCGATCACCCGGCGGGAGAAAGAATCGTGGGGGGAGAAGTACACCATGAACGACCGGGTGGGCCGGTTGGGACTTGAGGCGATGTACGAAAGCCTGCTTCATGGCCGGGACGGCTCCATGTTCGTAACCCAGTATGTTTCGGGCGGGTCCGTGTTGCGGTCGGACCGCTATGGCACGCCCGTGGTGGCGCCGCGGGATACGCTCGGGCACATCATCGAGGTGGAGGGTGAGCGCATCCCCCCCCGGCCGGGCGAAGCATTGCACACCACGTTGGATATTGGCTTACAGGCGGCATGCGAGGAGGCGCTGGCGGGTGAAGTGGGCGCCATCGTCGTGCTGGAGGCCGACACGGGTGCCGTGTTGGCCATGGCGAGCACGCCCACCTTCGATCCCAACGGCGACCTGGGGCCGCTCTACTCGCCTGATGCGCCCAAACCAAACCCCCTCTTCAACCGGGCCATGCGCGAAAACTATCCTCCCGGCTCGGTGTTCAAGGTGATGATGGCGGCGGCCGCGCTCGAAGAGGGGATTATTGATGAGAATACCCGCTTTTATTGCCCCGGTTTTTTTCAAATCAATGGCAAGGGACGTCGCTTTCACTGTTGGAAACACGCCGGCCACGGGAACATCCGCGTGGTGGACGCCTTGGCCTTTTCGTGTGACGTGTTCTTCTACAATGTGGGGCTTGCCCTGGGTATTGACAAGCTGTCGGCCTGGGCCCACAAAATGGGCCTGGGCCAAAAAACGGGTATCGACTTGCCGGGCGAGATTACGGGACTGATTCCCACGCGGGAATGGAAGGCCAGGCTTCGGGCCGACGAGCCGGTCTGGGAACGGAATTGGTACCCGGGCGATACGGTGAATGTCAGTATCGGGCAGGGCAGTGTCAGCGCAACTCCCTTGCAGGCCGCGGTCATGATGGCCTGCGTGACGAACGGCGGTTGGCGGGTGCGGCCCTTTCTCAACCAGGATCGGGGACCGAAGCTCTCCGAGCGTATCCTGAGTGACAGGACGCTCGACATCATCACGCGGGGCATGCGAAAGTGCGTCGAGAAGGATGACCGCGCTCCCACGGGAACGGGCAAGGCCGCGAAGATCGAGGGCATGGCCATCCTGGGAAAAACGGGATCGGCCCAGATCATGTCGCTTGATGAACACAAACAGTACGCCACGGAGGAAGATATTCCGAAGTACAAGCGTGACCATGCCTGGTTTGTCGCGGGCGTGATCGACCGGGAACCACGCATCGCCCTGTGCATATTGGTCGAGCACGGTCATCATGGTTCATCATCGGCGGCCCCGTTGGCGAAAAAAGTTATCCGGGCGTTCTATGGCGAAACCGGGGTTCCTGCCATGACGACCGCGCGGGCGGAGGGCGGCTGATGCCACCAAGGCGAAAAGACATGGACGTGCGTGACGCCTCGGTTCGCATTTTCATTCTGCGGAATCTGCTCCGGGTGGACTGGATGCTGCCGATTTTCGTCGTCGCCCTGGCATTGCTCGGATTCGTGACGCTCTACAGTGCGACCCAAGGCAGCGGCAGCGCGCTTCTGATACGGCAGATGATGTTCTTCGGCCTCGGTTCGGTGTTGGCCACCATCATTCTATGCACGGACTACCGCTTTTCCGTGGCCCTGGCACCCCTCTTTTACGTGGGGTCCCTGGCGCTGTTGGCGTGGGTGCTGGTACTGGCCGATGCGCGCAAGGGCAGCGAACGCTGGATTGACCTGGGCTTTTTCCTGCTCCAGCCCTCGGAGGTGGCGAAGATAGCCCTCATTTACGCGCTGACCTGGTACTTGTCGAAGGTGGGGCAACGCATCCGAAAATTGCATTGGTTCCTGCTGACTTTCGTCATCACCGCCCTTCCCATGGCGCTGATCCTGAAGCAGCCCAACCTGGGTACGGCGGCTTCGCTGGCGCCGTTGACCGTGGTGATGCTCTTCGTGGCGGGCTGCCGTGTGCGGCACCTGTTGGCGCTTATTCTAATCGGCAGTGCCCTCGTGCCCTATGTCTGGTTCGAGATGAAGGACTTCAATCCGGAAACCGAGGAATACCTGGCCGCCAACGAGCGCGGCAAGCGGGCCATCCTGGAGGAGATGAAAAAGGCGTACCAGGAAAACCGGGATTTCTACGATCTGCACTGGCATCAGAAGATGCGGATCTATACCTTCCTCCACCCCGAATCGGACCCACGGGGGAGCGCGTGGCAAACCGTGCAGAGCAAGATCACCGTGGGCAGCGGCGGGTTGAAGGGAAAGGGCTTTCTCAAGGGGGAAATGACGCGCCTGCGGTATCTGCCCGAGCATCACACGGATTTCATCTTCTCCACCCTCGCGGAGGAACGGGGCTTTATCGGGGCCGCCGTGGTCATCGGGCTTTTCACCGCGCTCCTGTTGCGGGGGCTCATCTTCGCCCGGGATTGCCCGGAAATGATGGGAACGCTGTTGGCCGCGGGCGTGGTCACCATCCTGGCGTTCCACGTATTTGTTAATATAGGGATCACCGTGGGACTGTTGCCGGTGACGGGGCTTCCTTTGCCCTTCCTCAGTTATGGCGGCTCTTTCTACATGGCGACCATGGCCGGCGTCGGCATCCTGCTGAGCGTGCCCATGCGCAAGCGCGCCTTTATTTATTAAACACACACTTATGAACAGGTAAACAATGAAAGAATTGATTATTAATGTAAGTCCCCTGGAGACGCGCATCGCGCGCCTGGAGGAGGAGCGCCTGGTGGAACTCATTATCGAGCGCCAGGAAAACCCCAGTATCGTGGGAAACATTTACAAGGGCGTGGTCGATTCGGTCGTACCGGGTATGCAAGCCGCCTTCATCGACATCGGCTTTGAGAAAAACGGTTTTCTCTACGTCTCCGATATTGCGGGTGCGGAAGGCACGGGCGATATTGAACTTAACGATGACGCGCCCCGCGCCAAGACCCGTGCCCGGCGAGCGCGGCAGCAACCCATCGAGACCATGCTCAAACGGGGACAGTCGGTGATGGTCCAGGTGGTCAAGGATCGCCTCGGCACCAAGGGACCGCGCCTGACGAACTTTATCACCATTCCGGGCCGTTTCGCCGTGCTCATGCCCACGGTGAAGACCCTGGGCGTCTCCCGAAAAATTGAATCGAGCAAGGAACGGGATCGGTTGCGGCAGATCCTGCGCCAGGTACGCCCCAAGGATTGCGGTCTCATCACGCGGACCGCGGGCGAGGGCAAGAGCAAGGCCGATTTCCAGAGCGACGCCAAGTACCTCGCGCGGATGTGGGAACGGGCCAAGGAGAAGTTTGAACGCATGAACGGCGCCGGCCTGGTGCGCGAGGACCTGGGCCCCATCCGCCGGGTGGTTCGCGACCAGTTCACGACGGATATCGACCGGCTCGTGGTGGACAGCGAGGAGGAGTACGCCCGTATCCTGGGTTTTCTCGACGCCCTGGCCCCGTCGTTAAGCAAGCGGGTCAAGCTCTACAAGATGAAGCGGCCCATCTTTGACAAACTGGGCGTGGAAGATCAGATCACCAAGGCCCTGCGCCGCAAGGTGCATCTTCCGAGCGGCGGTCACATCTGCATCGACCAGACGGAAGCGCTGGTGGCGATTGACGTGAACACGGGCAAGTTCACGGGCAAGCGCCAACTCGAAGATACGGTGTTCAAGACGAACCTGGAGGCCGCGGATGAAATTGCGCGCCAGTTGCGCCTGCGCGACATGGGCGGCATCATTGTCTGCGATTTCATTGACATGCGCTTCGCGAAAAACAAGCGCGCCCTCATCCAGCAGCTCAGCGACGCGGTGAAGAAGGATCGCGCCAAGACCACCATCTCGGAGGTGAGCGAACTGGGTCTCATCGAGATGACCCGCAAGCGGGTGAAGCATAACCTTATGAGCGCCCTGTCCCAAACCTGCCCCTACTGCGAAGGCAGCGGCCAGGTGCGGTCCGTGACCACCATGACCTTCGACGTGCTGCGCAAGTTGCAAAGCCTCTGCTGTCAGACCCGGGACAAGCACATCACCCTGCAGGTACATCCCGACGTGGCGCGGCGGTTGCGCACGGAAAACGCGGAATTGCTGGACGCTATCTGCAAACGCTTCGAGCGGGTTGTCGAGGTTGAATCCCTTCCGGATTTCCATATTCACGATATCAAGTTCATGCGGACCCGGAACCGGGCCGAGTTCAAGATTTGACATGGAATGCGGCGGAAGCGCCAAGGCACATCATTCCGTCCCGGCAACACATACAGGGGAGCTGGAAAACATGGCGGCGGGCCGGAACGGCAAGCGCTTTTCGCGTACGCCGGGATTTCCGTTCGCGCACGGCAAAGGCGAGAAAATGGAACCGCGTTGCAGGCGAATACGCGTTCCCGAAGAGCGGAACGCATCGCCATGAAGGTCAGGACGATATGGGCGACGGGGGGACGTGGACCGGCGAGATCGAGGTGGAGTAGGATGGGTGCCGAGGAGAAGAGGCTATGAACCCGAATGTGCAACTGGACCGAGATGCCTTGGCGGCGTTCTGCCGCAAGTGGAAGATACGCGAATTGTCGATCTTCGGGTCGGCCTTGCGCGACGATTTCGGCCCGGAAAGTGATCTGGACTTCCTGGTGAGCTTCGGCCAGCGGGCGCCCTGGGACCTGTGGGATTTGGTGGAGATGCGCGACGAACTGATTTCGATTGCCGGTCGTGAAGTGGATATCGTCGCCAAGGAAGCACTGCGCAACCCCTATCGCCGGCGTGAAATACTCTCGAACCGGGAGGTGATCCATGCGGCCTGAGGAACGCGACAAGGCTTACCTGTGGGATATGCTGGACGCGGCTTTGGCGGTCGAGGAATTCGTTCGCGGCAAGACCTATCACGATTACCTGGCAAATCGCATGTTGCGGGGTGCCGTTGAACGCCACGTCGAGATTGTCGGGGAAGCGGCGCGGCGCGTATCCGAGGCAACCAGACAGGGGAGCCCGGAAATTCCCTGGTGCGCCATTGTCGGGCAGCGCAACGTATTGGCACATGAATATGACGAAATTCTTCATGAAGCGATATGGGGCATTGCCACGCGTCGGATTCCGGAATTGATCGCCATGCTCAGGAAGATCATACCTGATGAGATGCGGGACGATTAGTTGCAATGTTCAATCAATTTGCAAGACATGAGCAGGCATTTATCGACTGGCGGCGGGATGGCTATCCCGGCGTCAAGGCGGAGACCTATCAATACATCGATTTCCTGAGTGCGCCCGACAACGACCAGGCTCCTCGGGAAGGGACACTGTGGCCGCACCAGTGGGCCGCGTTCCTGCGGGTGATCTGCTCGCACGAAGTCCTGGGCCAGACGAAGATCGGGCGAAGGGGCTGTTGCTGAACGTCGTGACGGGCGGCGGCAAAACGGCGGCCATTACCTGGATAAACAGGCGGGCGGGCCGGGATAAAGCGGGAAGGAGAAGAGACGGTGGCCCCAGGCATGGCAACGGAACAGAACGAACCAGTAGTCCATGACGGGGAAACCTATCTGCCCGTCAAGCTGTCCGCCCTTCGGCTCGATACGGCGCCTTTCTTCTCTCTCTACTTCCGGTCGGGCGCCGATCAGCCCTTCGTGCTCTATTGCCGCAAGGACACGCCGTTCAACGAGGCCGCCCGCGCCAAGCTGCACCAGAACAAGATCCGGGTGCTCTACGTCCGCGAGCGGGAGCGGGGGCGGTACAGCCGGTATATCGCCGACAACCTCGAAGACATCCTGAACGACCGCAGGCTCCCGGTCCGCGAGAAGGCCGCCGTACTCTATGACTCGGCCCAGGCGGTGGTGGGCGAAGTGCTTGAAAAACCCGGATCGCGGGAAACGCTCAAGCGCGGCAAGGATATCGTGCGCCACACCGTCGAGTTCATGACCTCCCGCGACTTTCTCCTCGAGCATATGCTCCGCACCATTTCCTGCGACTACTACCTCTATACCCACAGCGTGAACGTGGTGGCCTACAGCGTGGCCCTCGCCATGCGCATGGGTACCACCGACACCCCCACCCTGCGCGAGGTGGCCAACGGCGCTCTTTTCCACGATGTGGGGAAAAAGGCCATCAACCAGCGTATCCTCAAAAAGGACGGTCCCCTCACCGAAAAAGAGTGGGAGGAAATGAAAACCTATCCCCTCAAGGGCTACGAGACGCTCGCCGAGGCAAACTGCCTTGGCGAAATTGCCCTGGATATCGTGCTGCACCACCAGGAACGAATCGACGGCACCGGTTATCCCCATCGTCTTTCCGGAAGCGAGATTCCCCCCTTCGCCCGAATCGTGACCATTGCCGATGTTTTCGACGCACTTACCACCGACCAACACCACCGAAAGGGCCTGTCGAGCTTCCGCGCCCTCAGCGATATGAGCCGCACCCTGCAACGCCAACTCGACGGACGCCTTCTCCGCGGCTTCGTTGAAATGATGGGCGGCGATGAACGGCGATGAACCCGGCGGCGGCCTCACGGAGGAGAACCGGGGCGGGCGTTGCGGGGGACAATGGGACATGGGGGACGTCCTTTCCGGAGCGCTCTTATACCGGTGGCTTGCCGTCTTTTGGATCGGACACGGGAAGGGTACTCCATTCCCGCGGGGTTTGCATGAGACAAACCAGGGCCGCTATGCTCGGTTCCATCACCGGACAACGACCGTCGAGGAATCCCCATGATCACCATCCTTTCCTGGAACGTGAACGGCATCCGCGCCGCCCTGAAAAACGGCTTCCTGTCCTGGCTGGAGGAGGCCCGGCCGGACATTCTCTGTATCCAGGAGTCCCGGGCCTTGCCCGGCGACCTGAAACCGGAAGAACTGCGTCCCTTCGGATACATAAGCCTGTGGAATCCCGCCGTCAAGAAGGGCTACGCGGGTACGGCGGCCTTTGTGCGCGAGAAACCGGTCTCCGTGGGCACCATCGGGCTGAAGCGCTTCGACGACGAGGGCCGGCTCCAGGTGCTGGAATACCCGGACTTCACCATCCTCAACGGCTACTGGCCCAACAGCCAGGCCGAGCGGGCACGGCTGGACTACAAGCTCGATTTCTGCAAGTCCGTTACGCGCTTTTCCAACAAACTGGTGAAACAGGGGAAAAACGTCATTCTCTGCGGTGATTTCAATATCGCTCACAAGCCCATCGACCTGGCGCGGCCCGAAGCCAACGAAAACAACGCGGGCTACTATATCGAGGAACGCCGGGCCATGACCCGCTTTCTCGGCCACGGCTACGTGGACACCTTCCGCCATTTCTGCGATGAGCCGGGCCATTATTCGTGGTGGTCCTACCGGACCCGCGCACGGCCGCGGAATATCGGCTGGCGCCTGGACTATCATTGTGTGAACGAGGACTTCCTGCCCTGCGTGAAGGAGGCCTTCATTCTCGACCAGGTGATGGGCTCGGATCATTGCCCCGTGGGGATTCGCCTTGGTTGACCGGAAGAAACCTTCGCGGATCACCACGAAGCGCGGTGACGCGGGGAGCACGCGCACCCTGGGCGGGGACACGGTGTCCAAGGGCGCTCCCGTCATCGAATGCACCGGCGCGGTGGACGCGCTGCGCACCCAAACCGCCCTGCTCCGACTGCGTCTCCTGGAGCAACGGCCCGAGGACGAACAGACCGCCGCTTTCCTGTTCTGGCTGCTTCATGCGTGCTTTGCCATGGGAGCGGCCATCAGTGATTTTCGGAACCGGCACCCGGAATACCGAAAGACCGACATCGGTCCGGCACACGTGGCGCGTCTCGAAGCGGAGCAGGCCCGGCTCGAAGCAACGCTCGCCCTGCCCAAGGACTTCATCGTTTCCGCGGGCAACCTGCTTGCCGCCGAGGCCGACCTCACGGCGACCGTCGCGCGGGCCCTCGAACGTAACCTGGTGCGTCTTCGGGAACGGGAGCGCGGTTTTGCCTGCGAACACCTGTTGGTTTTTGTCAATCGCCTGAGCGATTACTTCTTTATTCTCGGAAGGCATCTCGAAGACGGCCAACACCTGACCGTAAACCATGGCCTCTTCGATGAAAGCACGGGGAACGGTGGGTAGGGGATCCTTTCCTATCGAGGTAGTCATCTCCCCCTTGCTGTCACTGCTTCGTTCCTGGTCTTTCCTTCGCCGAACTCAGCGTGATGCGGCCCGCACGGGTACGTCACGCGGGACCAGGGGCACCGGCAGCAGATAGGACACGGGTTGCGGCAGCTTCCTCGCGATGTGGCGAAGCGCCAAACGTGCGGCCACCTCGCCGGCCAGGGCGAAATCCGCCTGGGTGGTGGGGAAGGGGGGATGGACCGATTCGCCCATGGGCAGGTTGTCGAAGCCTGCCACGGCCAGGTCCGTGGGAACGTCAATGTGCAGGTGCCGGGCTTCGGCCACCGTGCCCGCGGCGCAAGCATCCTCGATAGTGATCACCGCCGTGGCCCGCTCAGACTGCTCTCGCCACGCGCGGAGACACCGGCATATATCGGCCATGTCGTACCAGGGCGTGGAGGGAATGTGCCATACATCCCCGTCACGGACGGCATGTCCTGTTTCCTGCATCGCGTCCATATACCCCTCGAACCGTTCATGGTTGGAACGGTGCAGCAATTCGCCTTCCGGGGAACAGGTCTTCATGAAAGCGATATGCTCGTGACCCCGCGACAAGAGAAGCCGGGTCATCTCATAGCCCGCACGGTAATTATCGAAAAGCACCCGCGAGTGGGGATAGTCATCCGGCGCCATATCCACCAATACCAGGGGAACACCCCCTTCCCGTTGGACCAGGTAGTCGTCGCCGTAATGCTCGCGCAGCCGGAACACGGGATTCACCACGATGGCTTTGCACCCCGCTTCTTCGAGACGGCGCACCTGTTCCCGCTCTTGCGCATATTTCCACCCGCTGACGCCGACCATCAGGGTGTAGCCGGCGCGATTGCACACGCCTTCCACGCCCACGAAAAGGCGCATCAGCAGGTTTTCGCTGGCGGGCAAGGGAATGACGAGCCCTATCGTGTCGGAGCGGGCCACGGACGGTTCGTTTTTTCGGGCCTCCGCGACAAAGCAGCCTTTGCCGTGGTGTTTCCAGATCAACCCCTGGGCCTCAAGCATGCTCAGCGCATGGGAGACCGCCGTACTGGACGTGTTATATACCCGCTGCAAATCACGGACACTCGGCAACCGTGTACCGGGGGACAACGGGCCATGGTGAATATAGTCGCGCAGAATCGCCTCGGCGATCTGGCTCGATTTGGTCCGTCCCATGGCGGCGGCTCCGTCAAGTGATGCAACAGTAGTGCCCAAATGGCGCGTTTCAGGGGATTAACGCCCTCCCCTTTGGCTTTAGCCTAACATATATCCTTCTTCGTGGCAAGTGGAAAGATACAGGTAAGTGGTTGTTATAACTATATTTACATTGGCTTGACTTAAAAGGGGACCCATGCTAGGCTAACTGGAGCAACAGTTGTTGCCGGAATGGGCTCCTGTTGATCCCGTCCCGTGTTACAAAGGCATGAAAACAAGGAGAATAAGCAATGCGAAAAAGGCAACGAGGGTTTACCCTTATCGAACTGCTGGTGGTGATCGCCATCATCGGCATCCTCGCCGCGATTCTGCTGCCGGCGCTCGCGCGGGCACGGGAAGCGGCACGGCGTGCGTCGTGCGCCAATAACCTGAAACAGTTCGGCCTCATCTTCAAGATGTACGCGGGCGAAAGCAAGGGCAAGTTCCCGCGTCATGCGACCACCGTGTTCCTCTCGACCACCACGGGAACGCTCAATTTCGAGGGCCAGGCGCTCTATCCCGAGTACTGGACGGATCCGTCCATCGCCCGGTGTCCTTCGGATGGCGGCGGCGACTATTGGGCGCCGGCCTTCCAGGTGGATGACTATGCCGGACGTATCCAGGAGATCAGCCAGAAGTCGGCGGGTGCCAGCCAAACGCCGTGCCTGGATTTCATGCTGTCCCTCCCCATTTCTTACATCTATATCCCCATGGCGACGACCACGGCGTCGCAGTTGCTCGACGTGCAGTCGAACTACAACTTCATCTTCACCGAGTCGTTCATCAACTCGGTGCCGACCTGGCCGCCCTCTTTCTATGAGCCGCAAGGCTGTGTGTTCAACTGGCCCGACCCCGCGCCCGACGTGCTCTATGACATTTCCTCGTGGCCCGGTCACAACGGCATTACGAGCCGCAAGATTCTTGGAGACGTCGATGATGACGGCGGCCCCCTTCCCAACTCCTATCAGCCGCTGCAGGAAGGCATCGCCCGTTTCTTCATCACGGACATTAACAACCCCGCGGCCGGGGCCAAGGCCGAAAGCCAGTTACCCGTCATGTTTGACGCCTGGTCCGACAAGGGCATTTGGGACGCCGTGGGACGCAACGAGAGTGGCGTGTCCAAGTTCAACCATGTGCCGGGCGGCTCCAATTGCCTCTACATGGATGGCCACGTGGAGTTCATCAAGTACAAGAGCAAGTACCCCGTCGCCAACTCCAACCAGATCAACCCGGACGTGGGTGCCGTGGGCAACAACCTGTCCTTCTGGATTGCCGTCTTCGGTGGCTATGGCTGATCACCAGGCCACAGCATGACATGAATACCGACCGGTCCGCTTCGGCGGGCCGGTTTTTTCCTGCTTCCACCTTCCCACGTCGCCCACCGTGTACATTTTCCGGTCTTCCGGGGTAAAGGCGCGTTCGTGACCATTTGTACAGAACTGCCCAAAAGGCGGCAGGTGACACGCCAGGTCGAGGTGCGGTAGACTCGGTCCGTTTCCAACGCAGCCCCCGTTATGAAAGGACCGTGGCCGTGCATCTTTCGGAAAAACACCTGAACGCAGATTGGCAGAACCCCAAGGTGGTCGAGCGGAACAAGGAACCGGGCCACGTGCCCTTGTGTCCTTACGCCGACCCGGAGACGGCCCTCGCCGGGGATTCTTCCGCGTCGCCCAACTTCCTGTCACTCAATGGGGCGTGGAAGTTCCACCTCGCGCCCACGCCGGATGACGCGCCGGGCGACTTTCAGAAGCCTGCGGCGGATATCTCCGCCTGGGATGACATCGACGTGCCGGGATGCTGGCAGATGCAGGGCTATGACAAGCCCATCTACACGAACTCGCAAATGCCGTGGTCCTGCGAGCCGCCCTATGTGCCCCATGACGATAACCCGACGGGATCGTACCGGCGCGACTTCGAGATGCCCCGGGCCTGGGACGGACGCGAGGTGTTTCTCCATTTCGAGGGCGTGGATTCCGCCTTTTACTGCTGGGTCAACGGGGAATGCGTGGGCTACAGCCAGGGCAGCCGCCTGCCCGCCGAGTTCAACATCACGCGGTACGTGCGCCCCGGCAGGAACACCCTGGCCGTGCGGGTCTACCGGTGGTCGGACGGGAGTTACCTGGAAGACCAGGATATGTGGTGGCTGAGCGGCATCTACCGGGATGTCTTTCTTCATGCGCCGGACAGGGTACGTATCGCGGACTACCGGGTGGTCACGGATTTCGACGAGCACTACCGGGACGCCACGCTGGAAGTGGGCGTGAAGGTGAGCAACGCCCAACCCGGGGCGGTGGCGGGGTACGCCGTGGAGGCCGCGCTCTATGACGCTGACGGAAAGGCGGTCCTGGACGCGCCTGGCAGCGCCGGGGTCGAAGTAAAGCGTTATGCCTACCACCGGGTGGCCGTCACGATCGCCGTACCTGCGCCACGGAAATGGTCGGACGAGGATCCGTACCTGTACACGCTGCTGCTCACGCTCAAGGATGCTTCGGGCAAGGTGATCGAGGTGCAACGGTGCCGGGTGGGCTTCCGCAAAGTGGAGATCCAGGACGGGCAAATCCACGTCAACGGCGTGCCCGTGCTTTTCAAGGGGGTGAACCGTCACGAGCACGACCCGCTCCGGGGCCGCTCGGTAACGCGGGATGGCATGGTGGCGGATATCCTGCTCATGAAGCGGAACAACATCAACGCCGTGCGAACCTGTCATTACCCGGACACGACGGAATGGTACGACCTGTGTGATGAGTACGGTATCTACGTTCTGGACGAGGCGAACATCGAGTCCCACGCCCTGTGGGGGGAAAAAGACAGCAACCCCTGCAACGCCACCGAATGGGCCGTCGCCCTCATGGAGCGGGGGCAGCGCATGGTGGAACGCGACAAGAACCACCCGTGCGTCATTGGCTGGTCCATGGGCAACGAAGCGGACTTCGGCGCGAACCATGTCGCCCTGTCGGGCTGGATGCACGAGTACGACCCGACACGGCCGGTTCACTATCACCCCGCCGAGAACCACCCCTGCGTGGATATCCTGGGACCCATGTACCCCACCATCGAGCGGATTGTGGAGATGGCCTCCGACCCGAAGGACAACCGGCCGATTGTCATGTGCGAATATGCCCATTCCATGGGGAACAGCACGGGCAACCTGAAGGAATACTGGGACGCCATCCGCGCCCATAAGCGATTGCAGGGCGGGTTCATCTGGGACTGGGTGGACCAGGGCATCCTGCAAAAGACGGAGGACGGTACGGAATACTTCGCCTATGGCGGCGATTTCGGCGAGACGGTCCACGACTTCAACTTCTGCTGCAACGGCATGATCACCCCGGACCGGATCCCCCATCCGGCGGTATTTGAATACAAGAAGATCCTCCAGCCGGTGCATGTGGAGGCCCTCGATCTGGCGGCGGGTTCCTTCCGCGTCCATAATCGCTACTTCTTCTCGGGGATGGACGGGTTAAAGGCGTCGTGGACCCTCATGGCCAACGACGCGGTCGTGGGCGGTGGACCGCTGGAGTTGCCCGAGGTGCCGGCGGGCGGATATACCGACGTGATCCTTGATTTCGGCAAGCCCGCGCCCGAGCCCGGCGTGACCTACTGGCTGACTTTTTCCTTCGCCCTGGTGGAGGACAGGCTTTGGGCCAAGGCGGGTCACGAGGTGGCCTTCGAGCAGTTCGCTTTGCCCGGAGCACGGCCCGCTGCCGCGCCCACGCCTTCCAGGGATGCCGTGGCTGATGACACGGTGACCTTCTCCGAGACCGGTCCGGCCCTTGCCGGGCTGACTGTCGCCGGTATCGATCTGATCACTTCCGGCCCCGTGTTCAATGCGTGGCGGGCGCCGACAGACAACGATCTCTGCCTCATCGGCGGCGACCGCGCGCCGGTGAAGCACTGGAAACGGGCGGGGCTGGACCGGCTGGCTTGCGCCATCACGGCGCACCGCGTGGATGACGGGGGAAAGCGGGTGGTTCGCGAGGAGCGCTGGGCCGCGCCGGACGCCGAACAGGGCTTTGACTGCGAGACGGTCTACACGCTTCTCGGCGCGGGCGATGTGCGCTTGACCATGAAGGTGACGCCTTTCGGTGAACTGCCCGCCCTGCCCCGGTTGGGGCTGGTGCTGGCGCTTCCGGGTGAATTCGACTGCTTCACCTGGTATGGCCGGGGGCCGCAGGAGAATTACATCGATCGGAACCAGGGCGCGCGCATGGGGCGCTACAGCCTCAGCGTAACCGGGCAACAATGCCCCTACGTGTTGCCCCAGGAGTTCGGCAATCGCACGGATATCCGCTGGCTGAGCCTGACCCGGGAGGACGGCGCGGGCCTGCTCGTGACCGGCGAACAGCCCTTTGAGGCCAGTGCCCACCCCTTCGCGCTGGATCTGCTTACCGGGGCAAAGCACACGTGGGAATTGAAGCCCGACGGCACGATTCGGCTATATCTTGATTATCGCCAGGGCGGGTTGGGCAACGGAAGCTGCGGTCCCGGTACGCTGCCCCAGTATTTGCTCCAGCCCGGGCCGGTGACCCTCTCCCTGCGCCTGCGCGGGTTCAAGCCGGGCGAGGGTGTAGAATAAGACAGGCTCCGGCAAGAAGGAAGACAGGTTGCATTTTATGGGTGCCAGTGGCACCCGGCGCGTGTGGGAAGGCCAGGGGCGACAGCCCGTAATCAGGAGGTTCGCCATGATTGAACAGAAACAAATCGACGCTTTTCTCGAACACCGGCGTATCGCCATGGTCGGCGTGTCGCGGAAGAAGCATGATTTCAGCCGCATCCTGTTCCGCGCCTTCCGGAAACACGGCTATGACATGGTGCCCGTGAACCCCAAGGCGGACGAAATCGAAGGCATCGCGGCATTCGACAAACTGGGCAGGGTGGAGCCGCCGGCGGAGGCGGCCTTGCTGATGACCTCCCGCAAGGACTGCGAGGCCCTGCTGGCCGAATGCGCGGAGGCGGGCGTGAAGCACGTCTGGCTTTACGGCTTCAACGGCCCCTCGTCCGGTACCAAAGCGGCCGAGGCTTTCTGCGAGCAGCACGGGATTCAACTCATCCCCGGCTATTGCCCCATGATGTTCCTGCCGAAGCCCGGTCCCCTGCACGGCAGCCACCGCCTGTTCCTGCGTCTGGTTGGGAAGAACCCGGCGTAAGATGTTACGCCACGTGCCACGGACGGCCTGTCCATCCGTGGCACGTGTTTCGGGTTTTCCTGTTCCCCGTACCGCTCAATACACCTGGATATGGATGTTCTTGAAGGACAGGTTCGTGGTCGGGTCATGGCCCTGTAGATTGATGGTGCCGGGCTCCGGGACGTAGGCGTTCTTGCCGTCGCTATTGTCCGAAACGGGGCGCATGTCGTAGAAATCAGAAACCAGGTAGCCGTCAATCCATACGGCGAAATGGTTGCCGTCACTGATGATGGTCTTGGTGAACCACTTGTGATCGGTGGACACGACCTTGCGCGCGGGACGGATGCCGTAGAGGCCGCCGGTGCCGAAATCAACCGGTTTGGCGCGGTCGTCACCGGCCCACTGGTTCCGGACCTGCGATTCGTAGCCACGCCAGAACACCCCCACGGGGGTCCGGAAAAACACGCCGCTGTTCAGGTGGTCGCCATTGGAAATGATGTCGAGCTGGAGCAGGAAATCGCGGTACGTCCCCGCGGTCTCGATCTGGCCGTTGCCATTGGTGATGTTGATGGCGCCGTCCACCACGTTGAACTTAGAATCATGGCCGGGGATGATGTTCCAACCGTCGAGATCCTTGCCGTTGAAAAGTGATTGCATCCCCAGGGGCCGAAGCTTCATGGACTTCACCGCCACGACCGGCGCCCCGTGCTGCCCGTGGCCCCGCTGGTAGAGAATACCCACGTGCCCACGGTGACGCGTGGCGGATAGGGCGACTTTCTTGCCGTCCACCGTGGCCTGAAGGTCGTTGCCCACGGCGACAATGCGCACCTCGCGCCAGTCGCGGCCCTTCTTGCCCTTGATGAGGAGCATGGCCGAACCATTCTCCGACGGGTGGCCTTCGAGACCGCCCCGTACCACGAGTCCCATGGAAGCCCCGGCGCTGACCCTGACCTCGGCGATCAATTCGAAGTCCTGGAAGGGACAGGTACTCGCCAACCAACCGCTCCAGCCGTCCGTGCCGGTCAACACGCCGTCCGCCACGGACCACGGCACATCGCCGAAGGCCGTCCATCCGTAAGTGCTTTCGCCGTCGAAGAGATTAATCCACGCCCCCTCCTCGACATCCGCCGCCCCGGCGTGCAACCCGGCAAATGCCATCAATACCATCACGGCCACCATCATGTGCTTCATCACGAAATCCTTTCGATTCTGTCCGAGGTGTGTAAAGGAGGCCGGGCAACCCGCCCGGAATGCCGTTGGTTCTAACCCTTGCGGCAGGTCCGTGTCAAGGCCGTTGCGCTCACGGCGTTTACGAAAGGGCGGGGTCTTTCCGCGCCCGCGGGTTGCGTGGGAATACTTGCGCCACGGGCCACGGCGAGACACCAGGCAGAGCGGCAGGTTCGGTCTGTCCGCGGGCCGCGTGAATATGGCGTCCCAAAACGTTAGAATGTGCCATTCCGATGCGGCATACTTCAACCTTGAAAACCTGGATTCTCGCCGCGCGGCCGAAGACGTTGGCCGCGGGGATGGCCCCTGTCATCATGGGGGGCGCGATGGCACGGGTGGACCATGCCTTTCACGCGCCCGCCTTGTTGTGCGCGCTCTTGGGCGCCCTGCTGATCCAGGTCGGCACCAATTTCGCCAACGACTATTTCGACTTTGTGAAAGGCACGGACACGGAGGAGCGTGTCGGTCCCCTGCGGGCGACACAGGCGGGGCTGGTCTCGCCGCGCACCATGCTGGCCGCCACGGTCATCGTCTTTGCCCTGGCGCTCCTGCCGGGGGGCTACCTCATCCATCGCGGCGGCATGCCGATTTTAATCATCGGCCTCGTGTCGATTGCCTGTGGCGTGCTCTACACGGGCGGCCCCTTTCCCCTGGGCTACCTTGGCCTGGGCGATCTCTTCGTGCTGGTTTTCTTCGGTCCCGTGGCGGTGGCGGGGACCTACTACGTGCAGGCCCGGATGGTGACACAAGACGCCGTCATTGCGGGTATTGCGGCGGGGCTGTGGTCCACCGCCATCCTCACGGTCAACAACCTCCGCGACATGGAGGGCGACCGGAGATCCGGCAAACGCACGCTCGCCGTACGTTTTGGCCGAACCTTTGCCCGCGTGGAATACCTGGCTTGTGTTCTGCTTGCGGGCATTGCCATTCCCCTGTACCTGGGCCTGTATCCCGGCACACACCCAGGCGCGTTGCTGGCGGCGCTCTCGGTCCCGGCGGCAATCCCCGCCCTGCGCGCGGTCTTTTCCTCCACCGATGGTGAACAACTGAACAACACCCTCGCGGCAACGGGCAAACTCCTCTTGCTGTACGCGGTGCTGTTCTCGGCGGGGTGGCTGTTGTGAAGGGCTTTGATTGCGCGGTCTTCCGCTACCGGCTTCCGCTCAGAGCACCCCTGCGCCTTCCCGGAGTGACCCTCCACACCCGTGAGGGATTGCTGCTTCGCATGACGGATCGGAGAGGCGTTAGCGGCTGGGGCGAGGCCGCGCCGTTGCCGGGCTTCAGCGTGGAGAACATCGAGACCGCCGCCGCGGAACTGGAAGAAGTGTGTCATTCGGAGGAATACACACGGGAGCGGAAAGATGGACAATGGTCTCCGTCGGTGGCCTTCGCCCTGTTCGGCGTGACCTGGAACTACACGTGCGCTTACCACCCACTGGGCAATACGGCCGGATCGATGCACCCCGACCACGACCCCGTGATTCAGGTGCAGGCACTGCTCGCCGGGAATGACGACACCATCGCGGCGAAGGCTCAAGCCATGGGGCAGTCCCCGGAAGGTTGCCGCACGGCCAAGCTCAAAGTGGGTGATGCGGGACCAGATGCTGCCGCCGGACGTGTCGCCACGGTGATGAAGCATCTCGGTCCGGGCTGGAACTTGCGGATCGATGCCAACCGGGCATGGGGATTCGACGAAGCGGAAGCATTCTGGAACCAAGCGCGGGAGTGGCCCATTGAATACGTGGAGGAGCCGTTGGCGGACTGGACACGACTTTCAGAACTCCATACGAAGTGCGGCATTCCCTATGCGCTGGACGAAACACTTCGGGAAGCCGGGCCGGTCGGAAGGGATATCTTGGAGGGGGCGTCAGGCCTGGTGCATAAGCCCACCATGATGCGGCTGGAGGACATGCCGGAAATC
Source organism: Candidatus Hydrogenedentota bacterium (assembly GCA_024278275.1). Classification (GTDB taxonomy): domain Bacteria; phylum Hydrogenedentota; class Hydrogenedentia; order Hydrogenedentales; family JAJRTN01; genus JAJRTN01. Next base: position 62,082 of record JAJRTN010000039.1, on the reverse strand, counting down.
GATGAAGAGATTCCCCTCTGCGTGAGCGCCTCCTTTGAATCCGGTGTGGGTATGGCGGCGGCCGCGGGGCTCGCTTTCGTTTTCGACCCGGACCAACCCGCCGGTCTGGACACCTATTCCTGGCTCGCGGAGGATGTGTTGGAGGAACGCCTGCCCCTGGCGCCGGGCCTGGTAAATATCGAAGACCTCGCGGACGCGGCGCGGCGGGTGGATATGAGCAAGCTGGAGCGCATCGTGTGACATGAGTGACGTTCCCTGTCCCCTGGCCGCCATGGCCGCGAAACATCCCAATGCCGTGGCGCTGCGCACCGGCACGGGGGAATACACATCCGCCCAATTGGAGGGCATGGTGCAGGGGCGGGAACCGCGCATCACGCCCGGCGAGGTGGTGGCCGTAGGGTGCGCTTCAGCGCACCGCCATCCCCGCGAAAGCGAGGATCCATCCCGGGCTTCAGGCAGTCAATCCAACGCCGTGGATTCCCGCGTTCGCGGGAATGACGGCGATGGGGTGGGAGCGCTGGTGACCCTTCTGTCCATCATCCGTGCCGGGGGAATCGCCCTGCCGCTGGATCCCGCCTTCCCCGGGGAATACGTGCTGCGGATTTGCCGGGACGTGGGCTGCAAGCCACCGATGGAAGAATACCCCGCCTTCGACGGGCGTGCCGTGGCACCCGGGCCGGTCACCTTGCCGGAGGACCAACCGGCGGTACTCGTCCTGACCTCCGGCAGCACGGGCACGCCCAAGGCCGCGCTGCTTAGCTTCGGCAACCTCCGCGAGAGCGCCCGGCTCTCCAACAAAAACATTCCCCTCGCGCCGGGGGATGCCTGGCTGCTGTCGCTGCCGCTTTTTCATGTCGCCGGGCTGGGCGTGCTGTTCCGCTGTCTCGTGGCGGGGGCAACCGTGGCTCTCCCCGCGCCGGGTGTGACGCTGTCCGACGCGCTGGAAGGCGTCACCCATGTATCCCTCGTGGCGGCGCAACTGCATCGCCTCTTGGAGGAAGAATCCGCCGTGGACCGCTTGCGGCGGATGAAGGCCATCCTCCTGGGGGGCAGTGCCATCCCGGAGGGACTTCTGCGTGACGCCCATGACGCGGGTCTGCCCATTCACACCACCTATGGTCTTACGGAAGCCGCGTCGCAGGTGGCCACCACGCCGCCGGGGGCGGACCTGGACACGCTGCTGACGTCGGGGTATCCGCTGCACCCGGAAAGCCTGCGCATTGACGCGGAGGGGTGGCTCCTCGTGGGCGGACCCACGCGCTTCCTCGGCTACTATCACCGCGAGGGGCTTGAACGGCCTTTCGACCGGGACGGTTACTTCGCCACGGGCGATTTGGGAAGGATCGATGCGCGGGGACGGCTCATCGTCACGGGCCGCAGCGACAACCAATTCATCGCGGGAGGAGAGAACATTCAGCCCGAAGAGATCGAGCGGGCCCTGTGCCGTCTGCCCGGTGTGCGTCGCGCGGTGGTCGTGCCCGTTCCCCACGGACGCTTCGGTAACACGCCCGTGGCCTTCGTGGAAGGCGGCGGACTGACCATGGAACGCATGATGAAGGCGCTCGGGGAGGCATTGCCGGGCTACAAGATCCCGCGCCGGATTTTTCCCTGGCCCGATGATATCGCCCCGGCGGGGAGCAAGATCATGCGCCGGCCATTCATCGAACGGGCGCGGGATCTGCTTCGGTAAGGTGGAAACGCGAGCGGGACGCCCACAACAGGCATTCCCGCGGGGGACCGTGGGAACGAGACAGAATTTGACACAGCCAGGGGCGGTTCGGGCCGAGTACCGCCCACAGCCGAGGGCGGCTGTGCCACATTCAGGAAAATACCGGCATGGCGGAGTCACGCCGTGGATGGCGCCTGCAAACCCGACTACAACCCCAATTCCAGGAAGCGCCAGAAATTACCGCCCAGGAGGGCTTCCGTGTCCCGTGTGATTTCCGCGCGGGTTACGGTCCAGCCCGTATCCACCAGGTCGCTGTACTTATCACACAGCACGCGGGCGATAATGCGCCGCGAGTGGGCCCACTTGTAGAGCACCTGGTCCAGCACGCGGGCGTCGGAGTGTTGGGGGATCATGCTGGGCCCCAGCAATTCGATGCGCATGCGCGTCATCTCTTCGATAAGGCTGGGGTTGTTCAGGAACCACCAGCAGCCGAAGGGGAGCAGGTTGCGGAACTTCCGCGCCACCACGCACAATTCGTGTTGATTCTCCCGCGCGAGGTAGGTGGTCATGAACTTGTTCTTCGGATAGGTGGCGCAAAGATAGCTGATGGGCGCCAGGCTTCCCTGGCCCACTCCGTCGCCGGCCAGTCGGAGGGCCGGGTTCAATCCACGGCTCACGCCGACCATCATGGCGTAGGGAATGTTGTGATCCCGCGCCACGGGGAGCACGCAGGATTCAATCAGGGTCGCCCGCGCCGAATCCTCGGGCAGCATGAACTCGGGCGGGAGCGACACGGCCAGGTAGAGCGCCTTCATGCGCCGTACCCAGTCGTCCAGGAAACGCCGCACCTCGGCCCGGGCCTTCCCGGACAGCGCCGCGTCCACGTCGTAACCCCAGGCCTGGAGTTTGCCATGGCTGCCCGCCCAATCGTTCAACAGGGGGTCTATGCGCAGGGCGGCGTGAAAACGCGGATCCCCCGCGTAACCTTCCTCCCAGACCGGCCGCTCCAGGTCATCGAAGGGATCATTGGTCATCACCACGGACTGGAGCCGCGCGGTTTCGAGCACCGTATCAATCAGCCCTTCCGGTGTTCGGTCCGCGTACCAGGCGCGGTAGGCCGCCAGGTCGCGGGAGGCCACGTCGAGCCCCAGCGCGTCCAACGCCGTCAGCACGCCCCGGCAGGCCTCGCCCAGGGGCGATTGTTCGATGAACAGGACTTGCCAGATGGCATCCGCCCGGCCGGTCTTATCCAGCGTCCAGAAGGCCTCGCAGGGCATGTCCGACGCACGAAAGAACTCGGCGATGAGGTAGTGGTAGGTGAGCAATTCATCCACGCCGGAAAGCAGCAGCTCGCCGAAAGGCGGTGCATAAAGGTGGGTGTGAATGTCGGTGACCGCCGTTTCGGTGACGGTTCGGTTCACGGCGTCAAGCAATGCGGCTTTGTTCTCGCGGGTGAAGGTATCTTTCGGCATGGACAGGACTCCCTGGATCGAATGCAGCCTGGATGGAATAGACAGGATACCGTAGGGACAGGTTCCGCGCAAAACCCGCGGTATACACAAAAGTGGTGTATTCGGGTTAAGCCTGTTTTCAGCGTAGCCGCCCCTGGTGGACACCGCTCCACGGGGACTTTCCCCAACCCGGCATAGCCGGGTCAGGGCCTTTTGCGTGGAAGACACTAACTGGCGCTCATGCCCTGCATGCGCAGTTTGAGGTCCTTTGCGCTGGTGGCGTTTTGCAGGGCGGTTTGGGCCGAGATGAGCTTGGTGCGGTAGAGATCGAAGAGGGCCTGGTCGAAGGTCTGCATACCGTACTGATCTTTTCCGTCTTCGATAAGGGCCACGATATCCTTGAAGGCTTTGCCCTTCTCAATGAAATCCCGAACCGTTCGCGTGCCGATCAGGATTTCGGCGGCCACAGCCCGGCCCTCGCCCGCGGCCAACGGCACGATGCGCTGCGAGATGACGCCCCGCAACACGCTTGCCATTTGCTTCCGAATCTGTAATTGCTGGTGGGGCTCGAAAAAGTCGAGAATGCGGTTCAGGGTCTCCACGGCGTCCACCGTGTGGAGGGTGGAGAAAACCAGGTGCCCCGTTTCCGCTGAAGCAAGGGCGGTTCTGACCGTTTCGGCGTCGCGCATCTCACCGATGAGAATAACATCAGGGTCCTGTCGCAACGCGCCGCGCAGCGCGTTGGCGAAGGACAAGGTGTCGTGACCCACCTCGCGCTGGGTCACGATGGCTTTCTTGTCCCGGTGTACGAATTCGAGCGGATCCTCGACGGTGACAATATGCACGGGCCGGGTCCGGTTGATCTCGTCAATCAACGCGGCCAGGGTGGTGGATTTTCCGCTGCCGGTCGGACCGGTGACGAGTACCAACCCGTTCTTCAACGGACAGAGCTTGCGGAGTACGGGGGGGAGTTTGAGTTCTTCCAGGTTCTTTATCTCCAGGGGGATGAGTCGCATGACAATGCGTGTGTCGCCGTCGTCCTTGCAGATGTTGACCCGGAAACGGGCGACGCCCTCGAACATGTAGGAGTTGTCCAGCTCCATGACCTTTTGAAACTTCATGATGTCGGACGGACTGGCCAGCTTCTCCATGAGTTCGTTGAGCATTTCCGCCGTCAGCGTCTCGCCTTCGAGCCGTACCAGCTCGCCGTCGATACGATAGATGGCCGGATTTCCAACCTTCAAATGAATATCCGAGGCGTTTCGTTCAAGCGCGCCCCGCATGAGTTCTGCCATTTCGTAGGCCATGGCCTGTTGCTCCCGTTTTGGTGGCGGTTTTATGTCTGTGAACCGTGCCGACAAGGATACCCCGCCGGGCACGGATAGGCAAGCCCGGCGGGGTGGAATCCAGGTTGGGATCATCCCTCAGTAGGGCAACGTTGCAAGGCCCGCGTAGCCCAGGGGGGCATAGGCGGTATGGGTGCCGAAACGCACGTGGGACGGCCAGCCCATGGTTTCGGTCAGATCGGTGAGCGTCGGTGTCGCCGTGAAATCATAGGTGGCGATGGCGTTACCCATGGAGAGGAAGGCCGTGCTTTCCTTGGCCGCCAGCAGATAGCCCCCCGACGGATTGGCCGGAAGACTGCCGCCATCGGAGAGGAGCCCCATGGGACTCACCCGGATCGATGCGACAATGGAGCCGCCGTCGTAGTACTGGTAATAGGCCCGGCTGCCGGCGCCCACAATGGATCCGGCGTAATCGGGCAGAACGTATTCGTCCACCGCCATCACCGTCTCCGTATCACCCCCTTCCCAGATGACGGTACGAAGACTCTGCGTGACGTTCCATTCCATGAATCCGCCGTCATACTGCCAGTCCTGCAGGAGCAACACGCCCGTTTCGGGGGCATACTGGACAAAGGTGCCGGGTACGTTGGCGGCAACGCCCAGGGACGGTCCGTCCAGGTCCAGTTCGCTGATGTACAGGGCGCATTGAGGACGGGGGTCCACGTCAACCCCGAGCGTTTCCTTCGTGCCCAGGTAAATCCTGCCGCCCGCCGTATTCACGCTGATGACCTGTTCGAAGCCCAGGCCGATGGTGTGGGTGATCGCGCCCGATGCCAGGTCCACGACCAGCAGCCCCTGCTCGGGCCGCCCGTCGCCGAAGGTCACGTCGTAGCTGTCGGCCTGGCCGCGCAGCACCAGGTAATCCCCGGCCAGCAGGGCGCTGTCCTCCCCACCGAACCACGGCATGTAGAACATGTCGGCAAACTGCTTGGTTCTTTCCTCCATGCCCATGCCCACGTCCACCTCGGGTCCCCAGCAGTCGTAGCATCCCCACCAGTAGTTCCACCATGGGGCAACATTGGAACTCAGGTCCGCCAGCACCGCAGGTGCCGCGGGATCGCTGACATCGACAATCACCACGCGATAGGTGCTTTCGTAGGTTTCGGCATCCCAGTTCGTCCCCACCAGCGCCACGCGATCCGCTGTCGCCTCGGCGGCGATGATGCCGGCGAGGTGAACCGTGATTTCGCCCAGCATATCGCCTCCGGCGGTTTCCGTGCGGACGGCCACCTCGTTCCGTTCGGTTCTGGCCACGACCGCCGCGTTCGTCGTGTCGCTCAGTTCAAAGTAGTCATACAGGTACTCGGCGAGGGTGATGGTGTTCACCACGCTCGGTGCGTCCGGGTCCGCCGCGTCAATGACCGCCACCTGCTCGGTGGTGACGCCGTAGTACTGGTCCCCGTGACGGAACGAGCGAAGGATGTCGCCCTGCACGTCCACCGTGCCCCGGAGCGCCAGGTGACCGGGGTCATAGGAGATGAACTGGAGCCGGTCGAAACGACCCGTTGCCTCCTCCCAGCCGCTGGTCGGCACGATGAGCATGTCGTCGAGTACCGTGAAAGCCTTCACGTCGGAGAAGGCCGACGACCAGGCCCAGCCACTGCCAAAGCTCACCGTGTCCACCTCGGCGGGCGCTTGCGGATCGTCCACGTCGTAAAGACTGACCTTTACCTGACGCCCGTCCGTGTCATCCACGCCCAAGGCCACGAGCCGGCCATGGACGATCTCGATATGGGTGGACCAGCCCGGCACCATCAATTCACCCGCCACGTTGGGGTGCGCCGGATCGGCGAGGTCGATGATAAACAGGGGATCAACCACCAGGTAAGTCACCACGTAGGCCCGCGGGCCGTCAAAACGCACCGCGAAGAGGGCTTCCCCCGAAGCGCTTTCCAGGGCGGTTTGTCCGAGGATGGCCAGATGTTGCGGGTCGGCGAGGTCCACCGTGGTGACGTAAACTTCCCGGCTGGGCCAACGGGTGTTCGACACCACCCGAAGCACGCCGTTCCACGCATCCAGCTTGAAACGGTCGGCGATGTAGCCCGGCACGTTCACGCTGCCTCCCGTGGCAATGATTCCCGACGGATCGCTGATGTCGATATAGGAAATCGTGGTCACGTCGCCATTGTCGCTGTACCAGTCGGCCGAGGCCACGAAAATGGCTTCCGAGCTTACCTGGATGGTATTGCCTATGCCCGGAATACCAAGGCTGTCCACCACCGCGATGTTTTCCGGGTCGCCCACGGCAATGCTGGTGACCCAGGATTCGCTGGTTTGCTCCTTCATCACCACGTCGCCTTCAATGGCCCAGGAATAGCGCGCGCCCACGGCATAGAGCACGTCGCCCACCAGGCGGCTGTCGATGAGGTCGCCCTCCAGATCGAAGGAGGCCACCACCGAAGCGTTGGCCGGGTCGGATACATCGGCCACGTAGAGCCGGGAACCCACGTCGACGCGCACGACGTTTCCTTCGACCACCGCCTGCCGGGCATAGCCCACGAGCACATAAGCCCGGGAATCCACCAGGTAGAGATCGCGGGGATAGCCAAAAGTGGGCAACTGGGCAAGAACGGATTCACCGGCCAGGTCGACAATGGATAACCCGCGATACTGGTTGAGTACATACAGGAGGTCGCCATCCTGACGAATAACGTCCGGTTCGACCACGTCGCGCTGGGCCGCGGCGGGCGCGTCACCTTCAACCTCGCCTTCCCCTTCGCTCCCGGCATCACCAAAAACACCAACATTGCGTCCGCCAAAGCGGTCCGCTGAAGTAAACTGTCGATTGGGCAGGGGAAGCCACGGGCAACCCGCGATCCCCAGGATCAGAAGCACAACGATGGGCAGTAACAGGAATCTACGCATGACAGGGACTCCTCTTTCGCTGTTTCAGGAGCAACCACGAGGTGGCCGCCGCCGTAACACTTACATTCACAGTATACACCCGAAAGAAGGAGCTGTTTCGTGTCAATTTGGCAGTGCCCTTACAGGGCCGTCTTCTTCCCTGAATCCCGGCGGAGAATATCCAGAAAATCAGGATCAACACGGATATCAAGGCGGCGGCATTGGGACACCATGGCCCAGGCCTGCGTGTAATCGCCGGTGGTCCAGTAGAGCACCGCGAGGCCACGGCTTGAAGCCGCATGGCGGGCGTCGGCATGGAGCGCTTTCTTCCAGGCGGCCTCCGCGGCCTCAAAATGGTTGAGACGGAGATGGCATAGGCCCAGGTTGTAGAAAAGGTCCGCGTCGGTGGCCCCGGCAAGGACCAGCCGCTCATAGCCTTCAGCGGCACGCGCGTACTTTTCCTCGGCCAGGAGCAGGTCCGCCATATCCCGCAAGGCAACGGGATCGTCGGGCAGCAGCGCGGCCAGACGCCGCACGCAATCGGCATAGCGTGCCTTATCGTTCGTCACCTCCGCCAGGGCTTTCCGGTTGCGCAACGTGGTTACGTCGCCGGGTTGAAGCGCCAGGGCGCGTTCATAGGCCGCGTTCGCTTCTTCAAAACGCTCCAACCGCCGCAGGGAAAGGCCCAGGTTGGTGAAAGCATCGGCATAGTCCGGCTTGAGCCGGGTCGCGGTCTTATAGGCCGCCGCCGCCTCCGCATAGCGGCCCGCGTCGAAAAGTTCATTGCCGTGGTGGTATTGCGTTTCGGCATTCCCGGGCTCCATGGGGACGACGGCCGCGGTTTTCCCGGCACGGTCCGGGGCGGCCTTCGACGGTTGACCGGCGGGGGTTACACATCCGGTCAGCCCCGCCAAAAGCAGGCATGACAAAGCAATTTTGTACGTATTCATGGCGGGCACACCTCGTTTTTTCGCAACTCCCATGCGAAACGAGTCTATCGTAGCACATCCCGTGGCGGCAGGGATGGCGCGTGCCGTATAATCTCCCCCGCCCTGATCCATTACCGTCTTTCCCGTTTTCGGGCGGTCCAGGAAAGGTTGGGACCCAATGCGGGACAGGCATCTTTGTGCCCTCCCGGGAAGGGGAAGAACATGACCACCAAGACCCACATCGCCGTGCTCATGGGTGGACCGAGCCTGGAGCATGACGTTTCGCTGAAGTCGGGGCGGGGCGTGGTCGAAGCGCTGGACGGAGCGTCCTTCGTGGTAACACCCGTGGTGATATCGCGCGCGGGGCTATGGTCTTTCGAGGGCGCGGCCCCGGTTCCTCTCGCGGACGCGGTGCAACAGTTATCGGCCCTTGGCGTGGATGCCGTTTTTCTTGCGCTCCACGGCACTTTTGGCGAGGACGGCCGTATTCAGGGATTGCTCGACCTGCTGGGCCTGCCTTACACGGGCTCGGGCTGTGCCGCGAGCGCCCTGGCCATGGACAAGGTACGCTGCAAGGCCGTGGTCGAGGCGCAGGGCATCCGCGTGGCGGGCCATGTGGCGCTCGACCGGCCTACTTGGGCCGTATCGGCGGACACGGTGCGCCGGGCCGTGAGCGAGGATTTAGGCTTCCCCTGCGTGGTGAAGCCTTCCGCCCAGGGGTCGAGCTTTGGCATCGCCATCGCCGGGAACGCGGCGGACTTCGACGGGGCCATGAACGCCGCCTTCGACACGGACGACTACGTGATGGTGGAGCAGTACATCGCGGGGCGCGAGCTGACCTGCGCGGTGCTCGACGCCGATTCCGGCGGCCTGCTCCGGCCATTGCCGATTACGGAAATTCGTCCCAGGCCGGGATCTTTCTTCGACTTCGAGGCGAAGTACACGGCAGGGGCCTGCAAGGAGATTACCCCGGCGGACCTGGAGCCCGAGGTGGCCGACCAGGTGTCCGAGATGGCCGCCCATGCGCATGAAATCGTGGGATGCACGGGGTGGAGCCGAAGTGACTTCCTCCTGGGGCCGGAGGGTCCGGTCTGGATCGAGGTGAACACGATTCCCGGTCTCACGCCGACCTCCTTGTTCCCGCAGGCGGCGGCCGCCGCGGGGATCTCCTACGGCGACTTGGCCGGGTTGCTGGTGGAAGACGCCCTGCGCCGGGCGCGACACAAGAAAGGAAACACCTGATGGGCATCGTTTTTACCAAGATGCACGGGCTGGGCAACGACTACCACTTTATCGACGGCGCGAAGTATCCCGTCGTCGACCCGGCCGAATTGTCACGCCGCATGAGCCACCGCCATCTCGGCGCCGGGTCGGATGGAATCATCCTGGTCCTGCCGAGCGATACCCATGATTTCGCCATGCGTATCTTCAATGCCGATGGCAGCGAGGCGGAAACCTGCGGCAATGGCATCCGCTGTTTTGCCAAGTATGTCTACGAGCGCGGCATGACGGACAGGACCCGCTTTGTCATCGACACCCTGGCCGGACCGAACACCGTGGAATTGCGGGTGGAAGACGGACGGGTCGTCACGGTGCGGTCGAACATGGGCAAGCCCCGCTTCGAGCGGGGGGAGATTCCCATGATCGGTCCGGAGGGCCGGGTGCTGGAGGAAACGCTGGAACTGGACGACCGCACGGTGCGGGTGACCTGCGCCAACATCGGCAACCCCCACGCGGTGATCTTTGTCGAGGACGCCACCCGGGTGGACCTCGCCACCCTCGGTCCCAAGGTGGAAAACCACCCCAGCTTCCCCCGGCGGACGAACGTGGAGTGGGTGAGCGTCATGGATCGTGAAAACATCGTCATGCGGATCTGGGAACGGGGCAGTGGCATTACCATGGCCAGCGGCAGCGGATCCTGCGGCGCGGCGCTTGCGTCCATGATCACGGATCGCACCGTCCGGCGTGTAAACGTTCATCTCGCCTTCGGCGTGCTCACCATTGAATGGGCGGAGGACGGGTGCGTATACCAGGAAGGACCCGCGACGGAGGTGTTCACCGGTGAATGGCCCACGGAGGAATAGCATTGCATGGAGATGATGCGCTGTCCCAAGTGCGGGCAGGAGATCCCCGCGACTTCGCGGGCCTGTCCCGAGTGCTACCATTTCCTGGGCGCGGCCGAGGCGGCCCGGGTTTGCTGGCCCTGCCGGACCTTCTGGATTGTTGCGACGGTGGCGGCCTTCGTGGCGGTACTGGTGCTTCGGCTCCTGTGAACGTCCGGCCCGGTATTTGGTAGGATGCAGGCGGGACGTCTGCGACACGCATCCCCGCGGGGGCCGTGGGAATGAGCGCGAGGAAACCATAAAACGCGAAGGAAATCAACCATGGCGCTACGCATGGCCGTGCTGCTATCGGGCGGCGGAACCACCTTGCAGAATCTCATCGATCACATTCAGGCGGGCGACCTGGCGGCGGAGGTCGCGTGTGTCATCGGATCGCGGGAAAAGGCTTTCGGCCTCGAACGGGCGCGGAACCACCATATCCCCGCCATCGCCGTCATTCCCCGGAACTACCCCGACAACGCGGCCTTCAACGCCGCGCTGTGGAACGAAGTGCGCAAGTATTCGCCCGGCCTGGTGGTGCTGGCGGGTTTCATGTCCCTCCTCACCGTGCCCGAGGATTTCCGCCACCGCATCATGAATGTACACCCGGCGCTGATCCCCGCGTTCTGCGGCAAGGGCATGTATGGCCACCACGTACATGAGGCCGTTTTGGCCTATGGCGCGAAGCTGAGCGGCGCCACGGTCCATTTCGTTGATGAAGAATACGACAGCGGCCCGATTGTCATGCAGGCATCGGTGCCCGTACTTGAGGGGGACACGCCGGACACCCTGGCGGAACGGGTGCAGGCAAAGGAACGCGAAATCTTTCCCAAGGCCATTCAACTTTTCGCGGAAGGACGGTTGCGTGTGGAAGGGCGTATTGTTCGGGTGCGTTGAGGCAGGATGGTTGCCCGGTGTTTCGGCACGGGGCTTGCCGGACAGGAGAACCCCGGGCAACACCTCTCAACCGTCATTTCCGCGAAGGCGGGAACAGGCATTCCCACGGGGGAACGTGGGAATGAGAAAGAACCATCGGGGACCCCATGCTGAAAGCAGTTGTATTCGACCTGGACGGCACCATTATCGATTCTACGGATGCTATCGTGGCGTCGTGCATACACGCCTTCGAAGCGGTGGGCGCGCCCCGTCCGACGCGAAAGCGCATCGTGGACCTTGTCGGCTTTACCCTGGTGGACCACTTGAGCAAGGTTCTGGGCCGCGACGCCACGGCCCTGGTGCCCCTCTACCAGGAACATTACCGCGAACACGCCTGCGAAAAGACCTTTCTTCTTCCCCGGGTCGAATCCACGCTCTCGGCCATTCATGAGGCGGGCCTGAAGATCGGTTTCGCCACTTCGAAGAAGCGGGCTATGTCGGAGATGCTGCTCGAACACCTGGGCGTGCTGGACTACTTCGAGTCCCGCGTTGGCCCGGACGAGGTGACAAACCCGAAGCCTGACCCGGAAGCGCTGTATGTTTCGATGAAGGCCCTTGGCGTGAGGGCGGAGGAAACGGTTTTCGTGGGCGACATGGATTTCGACGTGAAAGCGGCCCGCGCGGCGGGGGTGCGTTGCATCGCCGTGGCCACGGGCTACCTGGCCCGACCAGAACTCGAAGCCCTTTCACCGGAGGCCGTTTTCGATGATTTGGGGCCGGTGGCCGATTATCTCCTGAACGGGGTCGCATGACGGCGCGGTCAACATACGCGCCGCTGACGGGCGAGCAACGACGCAACTACCGGCTCACGGTGGCCAACGGGTCGCTGGTGATGATGGGGTTCACCTTCATTGCCTTCGATTCGATCCTCGCGGGCCTGGCCTACGACCTCACCGGCTCCACCCTCTGCGTGGGACTCCTGGTCACGGGAGCCAGCATCGGCTGGCTGTGGCCGCAGATGCTGGTGGGCAACCGCATCGAGTGCCGTGAGCGGAAGATGCCCATTTACCGCGCCACCGTCTCGGTGCGCCTGGGCGCGATGGTGGTCATGCTGGCCGCCATCCTTTTCCTGTCCGCCATGCCGCGCACGCTTTACGCCGCCATACTGGTCTGCGCCATCGTCATGTCCAGCGCGGGCGGCGTGTGCTCCATCCCCTTCATGGACATCGTGGCCAAGGCCATTCCCGCCGATCATCGTTCCATGGTCTTCGCCTGGCGACGACTGCTGGGCGGCTTGCTGGGGTTTCTCGCGGGCCTCCTTGCCGCCCGGGTGCTGGCCGACGACTCGTCCGTGGCCTACCCTTACAACTACGCCGTGCTGGTCGGTGGCGGCCTGGTGGGGATGAGCCTGGCGTACCATGCCTTCCTCCAAATCCGTGAACCCATCGAACCGGTAGAACGCAGGCCGCGGCCTTTCAGAGACTTTCTACGGGGCGGCTTTGCCCTGTTTCGGGAGGATCGTGACTTCCGCCTGCTCTACCTTTTTCGCCTTTTCCACAGCCTGGGTCTCATGTCGCAGATCCTGCTGGTTCCTTTCGTGATGGACGTGTTTGACGCGCATGTAAAAACCACCGGACTCTTCGCCGCGGCCATGGCCCTCGCCAGTGGCTTGTCGAGCATGGTGTGGGGGCGCATCTCGAAACGCTTTGGCGAAGTGTGGACCTTCCGCGTGGCCACGGCGCTCCTCGTGCTGACGCCGCTTTCCATGCTTGCCATGGCCGTGCTTGCGGAATCCGACGGCACCCGGGACTGGATCAGCGCCCATTACCTCTGGGTATGCCTGATCCTGCTGGCGCTTTATACCGGCGGTCGTTGCGGGACGGACATGGCCAACATGGTTTACCTCATGTCCATGGCCCCCTCGGAAAAACGGCCTCTCTACATGGCCATGATGAATACACTCAGCGCTCCCCTGGTCTTGTTTCCCACCCTTGCCGGCGGCCTGGTGACGCTCACCTCCTACGCCGCCACCTTCGCCCTTTCCTGCATTGCGCTGGTGATCGCCCTGGGGGTGGCCTCCCGGATGGGGCACCGCCGGATGTAGCCGCCGCGCGGCTCGCGCCGGACGAAATCTCCCCACGCTGCCCGGAAGCGAACGTGCCCCACCGTTACGGTCCGAGGCGGCTCTACCATGCACCCCCGTCGCTTTCCGGGCCATTCTCCGGCAAAGGCCGTAAGGTAACGAAAATATCTTCGCCCTCGATCTTCAACCCATGACGCCGCAGCCGCGCCGTGGTGCCCCGGAGGCATTCACCACTTTTCAGGTCGTATTGCCAACCGTGCCACGGACAGGTCACCATGTTCCCCTCGATCCTACCCTGGGTCAGATCGGCATTCTCGTGCTTGCACCCCACCTCCATGGCATAAAACGACCCATCCGGCTCCTTGAACACCCCCACGGGGCGCGCCAGGAGCCGGTAGGAGCGGACATGGGTTTGCTCAAAATCGCCCACTTTGGCCACTTTTACATACTGCATAAACGGGATCCCTGTTGACACGCCTTTTGGAATGATCCGAGCCTCAAGGCCGGCGAACCTGGTGCCAAGCCGGTTTCCGGCAAGGAGGAAGAAGCCTGGTACCGCGGTTTGACCCGTCGCGCCATGCGATAATGGCAGGACCGGAGGCGGTCCCAGGGATGGCACGTAAAAAACTCCTCCATTTCACAAGAGTCTCAACGAAGACTTTCCTGGACATCACGGACGGCCTGGATTTCCTGGCTTTCCAGCCCGGTGACGAGGAGCTTCATCTCCATGGGGTAGATGCCCTCGACAATTCGGAAACCGAGAATCCAGATGCAGACCACGGCGATGAGTCCCCCCAGCAGGATGGCGAAGTATCGCCGGGCCAGGGTGGCACAGGCCCGCCTTCGGAAACGCCGGGCCAGGACCAGCCGTGACTCGGCTTCCTCCGGCGTCAGGGAGGCGAGGTCGACAACACGTCGTGCGCCGGGCAACACCATCATGGGGTAGATGGGGCCAAACACGACCAGTCCGCCGATGGACATGATCCACATCCAGGTGAAGACGGTGGTCCACGCTTCGGCGGAGGGCAGGTCACGTGTGAAAAGGAGGGCAAAGAGCGCCGTCAGGGCCAGGCCAAGTCCCGTGGTGACGATGGGACCACAGATTTTCCCGTGCTCCGCGGCCCAGGTCTTGCGGCCCGGGTCGGCGATCTTGGCCAGGAAAGCCGAAACCAGGAAAAGGGCGAACAGGCCGCCCAGGGTGGCGAAGATAAGGTGCCAGGGCCGCCCGATAATTCGCCGGTGCGCGGCAATCCGGCTGTCCCGGTCCGCCTGGAACGCTTTAAGACGGTCCAGGGCGTCGGCCACGGCTTCCATGCGTGCGTCGATGGCGTCGGTCCCGGTACCACGGCGTTCGGCAATCATTTTCCGCAGCCCCAGGGCATCGCGTTGCATGTGCAGTCCGGCGATGGCCTGAATGGAACCGAGGCCCTTGGTTCCCGTGCTGGTGTTGCCCACCAGTCGTTCGCCCATGATCTGAAGTTGGCGCAGCCACGAATCCCAGTTGCCCACATGGCCCGCCTTGATATCCGCCTCCGCCCGGTCGGCGAGTTGCGCCACGAAACGGTTGAGATGCCAACACGCCGTCTGAACGAGATTGCGGCGGAGGTTGCTGTACCATTCGCCGTGCCTGGGAAGACTGGCGTGCCAGAGCGGCTCGGGAAAGAGAACGGGGTCGCCGCTGTTGTTGGCGCTTGCGACCAGTGCGAGTGTATCGCTCGGATCGTCGTCGGGGGCCAGGGTGGCCGCCATGGCCGCCGCCTCCAGGTACCGGGGCAGGGCGTTGGGCGGAGGAATAATGCCGGCTTCCCGGAAGCGTTCCCGCGCCTCGATGTACTGCCCGGCACGGTAGAGCTGGCAGCCGTAGTTGATGAGGAGGGACGCGTCGCCCGAGTTCAGCCGGTAGGCCTCGTCATAGAGGGCGAGTACCTTGTCCTCCTCCTCGATGGAGGCCAGGTATTCGATGTACTTGGCATTGGGCTTTTCGTGCTGCTCCCGTTCCCGCTTGACCACGCTGCGCATGAAGGAACGCGCCGATTCGGGGTGATGGGTGAGGGCGCGGCGGTAGTTGGTCTCGTTGAGGTCGTAGCGCTTGAACGCTTCGACGAAATAGAGCAACCCCGTGAAAATGACGCAGGCCACGATCAACATGCGGAAAGCACGCCGGGAACGGCGCGCGCCGGCGTAATCGCCGCCCACGCCGAAGGCGGGGAAACGGGGCTCCTCGGCGAAGGCCCTATGTTCTCCGTCGCTCACGCGGTGCCGCCCATGCGTTTGCGGGCGATTTGCTTACCCGCTTCGACGCCCGGCTGGTCAAAGGTGTTAACGTTATAGAGACGGCCGGCCATGGCGGTTTCCACTTCCAGCATGTAGAGCAATTGTCCCACCGTGTGCGCGTTGAGGCGCGGCAGGATGATGCGCATGCAGGGGCGTTTGCTTTCCTTCAGCGCGTCGAGCGTGCCCCGTGTCTCGGCGGACATGAGCCTGTTCATGGACTTGCCGCGCAGGTAGTCGAGCTCCCTGATCTTCCCAAGCGCATTGGGAATGCGCAGGGATTTGTCGAAGCGGCCCAATTCCACGATATTGAAAATCTTGTCGTTGGGTCCTTCGCGGTAGAGCTGTACCTGGGAGTGCTGGTCCGTGGCGCCCAGGGCCTTGATGGGGGTCTGGCCCGAGAAGACCTCCTCGCCCTCCAGGTTGAAGCGCTTGCCCAGGCTCTCGGCCCAGAGCTGGCAATACCAGTCGGCCACATCCTTGAGGCCGTCGGCGTAGGGCATCATGACCGACATGTTCTTGCCCTTTTTCGTGTCCATCAGGAACTGGACCGTGGCGCGAAGATAGGCGGGATTCTCCATGAGACCGGCCTTCGCGCAACGCTTGTCCATGGCGGCGCAACCCGCCAGCAGCCCATCCACGTCAATCCCGAGCATGGCCGCGGGGAAAAGGCCCACGGGGGTGAAGACGGAGAAGCGCCCGCCCACGTTGAGGGGAATCTCGAAGGATTGGCATTGGTATTCGGCCACAACGGGGTGGAGCAGGCTCTTGGGGGCGTTCTTGCCCTTGGGGCTCGTGATCACGACCAGGTGGTCCTTGATGGCGGCCTTGCCGATCTTCTTTTCCATGGCGTCGGCCATGATCATGCACTGGCTGATGGTCTCGGCCGTGCCGCCCGACTTGGAAATGACCACGTACAGGGATTTCCTCGGCGGACAGATCCGCATCATGCCGCGGAAGGTCACGGGGTCGATATTGTCCATGACAAAGAGGCGCGGATGACCCTTGCGCTGGCGCCTGGTCATTTCGTTGTAGAAGGGCGGCGTGAGGGCGGTATGGAGGGCGGTGATGCCCAGGGCGGAGCCGCCAATGCCCAGGATGACGAGGTTGTCGAAGCCCTTCTCCAGGAAGCCGGCCGCGGCGGTCTTCACCGCCTTCAGGGTCGCTTTGTCCTTGTGGAGATCGTAGAAGCCATAGGTTTTCTCCTTGCGCTCCTTGCGCAGGATCTTGTGGGCGGCCCGCACGGGGGATTCCATTTCGGCCAGTTCGGCGGGGGTGATGCCATGTTCCTTGCCGACGGCCGCGGATTTTGCGCGGGTGATATCCACACGGATGTCCATGTTCATGGGGTCTCCTCGTCTGCCCGGACGTGGGCCGGGCCCGTGGTCGGGTTGAAGAATCTGTCCAGTGATGGGAGGATCTTGGTCCGTATCCCTCTCTCGATGCACAGGGGGGGCAGGGATTCAAGGAACATCCTGCCATAGTACTTGGTAACAATTCGCCTGTCGAGCACGAGAATGACACCCCGGTCGGTCCCGCGCCGGATGAGGCGTCCGAATCCCTGGCGGAACTTGATGACCGCCTGCGGCACGGAATACTCGGTGAACGCATTGCCGCCGTCCCGCTCAATGGCCTCCGCCCGGGCCTGCAGAATAGGCTCGGTGGGCACCCGAAATGGAAGTTTAGGCAGTATAACACACTGCAATGAATCCCCGGCAACGTCCACGCCCTCCCAGAAACTGTCCGTGGCGAAGAGGACGCTCGCCGTATCGCTGCGGAAACGGTCGAGCAAGACGGTTCGGTTGGCCTCGCCCTGGCGCAGGGGCGTGATGCCCGCTGTCCGCAGTTCCTTTTCGAGGGCGCGATAGGCGTGGGTGAGGGCGTAAAAGGACGTGAAGAGGATGAAGGCATGCCCCTTGGTCGCCCGAAGGGCGCGCCGCATACATTCAAGGCTCTCGTCAAGAAAGCCATTGGCGCCGGGTTCGGGCAGGTCGGTGGCGATACAGAGCATGGCCTGCCGCTGGAAGTCGAAGGGCGAGTCCAGGGCCAGGGCCGTTACGCGCCCGGGGTCCACCCGGTCCAGGCCCAGGCGGTTGAAGAGATAGGTGAACTCTTTCTTCACCGTGAGCGTGGCGGAGGTCATGACCACGCTCGTGAGGTTTTCGTAGACCCATTCGGCGAGCGGCTTGCCCACGTGGAGGGGGCAGCGCGCGATGCGGACGACGTCCTCGCGGTGAGCGTTGATCTCCACCCAGCGCACCGTGTTTTCCTGAAGCGCTTCGCTGGTGCTTTCGGCGAGGACGTTGCCCAGACGCTCCAGGCGTCGCGTGTAGGCGCTGAACATGGCGATCTCGCCGTCGATGGCCACGTTCTCTTCCCCGGCGGCGGGCTTGATGGCCTTCAGCTTTCGTTCAAGGTTCTTGCAGTGGCCCACCAATTGGCGAATACATTCCACCGCGACCAGGGTATGCTGGTTGTGGAAGGCGCGCAGGTCGGCTTCAATCAGGATCTCCGGGGTCAGGCGCCACTTGATGTCCCGTCCCACCTGTCCGCACTTGCGGGCGGCCAGCTCACGCAGGGCCACGAAAAAATCCTGGACCGTTTCGCGGGCATTCTTGAGGGCGGGCATGACCTGCTTTTCCAGGTGATCCTGGATAACCTCGAATTCCCTCACCGAAAGCTGGGGACACTCCTTGACCAGGCGCAAACGAAGCACGGGCAGCAGGCCGCGCTCTTTTCCACGCTCCATGCGCAGGAATCGCCCGAAGGTGGCTCTCGCCCCGATCTGGGTGGCGTCTGCCCCGAAGTATTCCGTCGCGGAATCCTCGATGCTGTGGGCTTCGTCGAAGATCACCCGGTGATAGGCGGGCAGTACGGCGAGGGATGAGAAGCTCCCCGTTTCCTGCTTGATGGCGATGTCGGAGAAGAGCATGTGGTGATTGGCCACGATGAGATCGGCCTTGGCCACCTCCCGGCGGGCCTGGCCGACAAAACATTCCTTCTGCCTCGGGCAGCGGCTCTTGTTGCAACTGTCGGCTTCGGAACAGACCTTCTCCCACAGGTTGCGGCCGGGCACGAAAGGCAGGTCGGAAAGGCTGCCGTCCTTCGTGGTTTCGGCCCACTCCACGATGGCGCGCATTTGTCCCTCGGTCTCGTCGTCCTCGAAGAGGGTGGCTTCTCCCAGCGCGCGTTCCAGCTTGCGCAGGCAAAGATAGTTGCTCCGGCCCTTCACCAGGCAGGCAGTGAAGGGTTCTTCCAGGCAGCGCTGAACCATGGGCACGTCCTTGTGGACGATTTGTTCCTGCAAGTTAATGGTACGCGTCGAGATGACCACGCGCTCCTTGTTCCGGATGGCCCACAGTGCGGCGGGCAAGAGGTAGGCAAAGGTCTTGCCCACGCCCGTGGGGGCTTCCACCACGGCAATGCCGTCCTCGTTGAAGGACCTGGCGATGGCGTCCATCATGCGGACCTGCTGGGGGCGCACCTCGAAGCCGGGCATCTGGCGGGCGAGCGGTCCCGCGGGCGACAGGATACGATCCAACTCACGCGGATCGAGACGCACCGCGTCTTTGGGCAGGAAAGGGTCCACCACGACATAGACCCGTGTGACATCGTTGTCCACGATGTACACGCCATGGCCGTGGGTGCTGTACATGGCGGCCAGTTCCAGATCGGCATCGCTGGGAACCAGGTCGCCCGAAGGATGGTTGTGAATGACCACGTCCCGCACGTCCAGCCCCTCGAAGAGGGCCGTTACCGCGCCCCGGTTTCCCCGCGCCAACACCCGTGCCGCGTAGACCCGCCCCGCGCCGTCCAAAGCGCCCGCGCAAAAAACCTCGTTGCCCCCCGCCCCCTCGATGGCCTCCTGGATCACGCGGGCGGCATCGGGGGTCAAGCGCTGTTGTATGTTTTCACCAAGGGCCTTGGGCATGGCGTACCTAATGCTTCCGGGTTGGGGTCTGGCAAGGTGCGTATCCTACCCTATTTCCCGGTGGCCAGGCCAAGGACACGGTTGGTTGGTAAGGAATCTTGAGGAAATTGTTTACAAACCCTTTGCCACTTCCGCGCCGCTGCTGTTTCACCGTCCGCCCGGGTACGGGGATTGGTTTCCCCCCACGTTCGATAATGAGCAACCCTATTACGGGAATTCGGCAGGGACGTGCTCCCGTGCGCCAAAGGTGTCGAATACCTGCATCCGTCAGGAGATTCCATTTCTGGGGGAGAAGCACGCCCGGTCAAGTGACAACATGCGCCTTGCTGCCCAAGGCTTACAGGCCGCCCGGTAAGCGTATTATAAAAGTGCGAGATATGCGCTTGGTTTGTAAAGTGTTTTTGTTTGACGGTGTGTCATTCCAGTGCTACAATACCTGTCAGTCTTCCGGGTTATTGGGTCGCATCCAGATCAGGCAGGGTTTATTGTCGTGTTCAGTCGTGGCAAGAGTGTGAAAAGAGCCCCCAAACGCACCGCGCCCGCTCCGCCTAAGCGTTTGGGTGAGTTACTGTTAGAGCAGAATCTGATAACGCGGGAGCAGTTGGACGAGGGGATTGCGGAGCAGGAGCGCTCCGGGGGATTTCTTGGGCAGATTCTTGTCGGTTTGGGGCATGTAACGCAAGAGGATATCACCTCCTGCGTGGTGAAGCAGTGCAAGATTCCCCACCTCAGCCTGCTGGATTACGATATCAGCCCGGAGGTGGTGGCCCTGGTTCCCAGGGAGACGTGCCTTAAGTATGGCCTCATCCCAATCGACAAGTTAGGCCGGATCCTTACCATTGCCATGGTGGACCCCTTGGATATCGATGCTCTGGAAGCGGTTCGCCAGTCGTGTCCCGATCTTCGGATCAAGCCGATCCTATGTAATTGGCACCACTTCGACACGGTGGTTCATCGGGTTTTTCCCGAGTCGGCCTCTTCCGGCGGCGCACCGGCCATGACCACGGACTCCCTGGGCCTGAGCGCCCTTTCCCCCAGGCAACCCGATCCGCCCAAGGCGGACAAGCCGCCCCCTGCCAAGGCCGCGCCCTCCACGAACAAGCCCTCCGAAGAAGCCCCCCCGAAAGAAGCGCCGGTCATGGAGGCCGCGCCTTCGCTCCCTCCGGCGCCACCGCCTCCCTTGGCCACGCCGTCGGCGGCACCCTCGTCGTTGCCGGCCTTTTCGGCGGCGGAACTGGGTGAGGTGATGCGCGACGGCTTGCGGGAGGCCATGGGCGATCTTGTGAAGGCCCTGGAAGCACGACCCGCCGTGGAGCCGGCGCCGGCGGCCCCGCCGACGCTGGATGTGGATGCTTTGGCGACTGTTTTGCGCGATTCCATGCAGGAGACCGTGGCGTCGCTTGCGCCAGCGGCCCCGGCGGTTTCTCCCACGCTTGACATGGGTGCCTTGGCAAACATGATGCGTGATGCCTTACAGGAATCGGTATCGTTGCTTGCGGACGAATTGCGTACCGCGGTGCAGCCCGCGCCGGCGGCGCCGGCCCCGGACGGGCAGGCCATGGCAACGATCATCCAAGAGGGTATCGCGGGGGCGTTGCAGGAAGCCATGGCGGTCATGATGGTCCAGTTACGTGCCCGTGAGAACAAGCCTTCCGCCGCTTTGCCTTCTCCCGAGGCATTGGGGGAGGCCATCCGGGAGAGCGTAACCGGCGCCATGCAGGAAGCCATGGCCACCATGATGGTTCAGCTTCGGGCCGCCATGGGGAAAAAGGAAGCAAGCGGTTTAACCAAGGAAGCGCTGTCTGAAGCCATGTATGCGAGTGTTCGCGAGGCCTTTGAAGCCGCGCGGCAGACGCAGGAAGAGCAGGGGAAGCGGTTGGCGGAAATTGCGGAGGCCACCTTGCAGGCGGTTCAGCAGACATCCCACCTGGTTGAAACGGCGACCGTGGCGGATCAGAATCGCCGCGACCTCGGTAAAAGCCGTCTCGAACGCCACGCGTCGGTGGCGCCTTTTGGCGGGGTGACCGGGCCGGATAGCCGCAATCCCGAGATGGACGAAGCCGACGAACGGGTGCGGGAGGCGCTGGAGTCCGAGCACCCCCTGGAAAGTCTTACCCTGGACCGATTCTTTCCCGGCAAGACCAATGGCTTCACCTTCAAACTGGCGCAGGCCGTGGCGGCGCGTCCGGGGGGGGAATACAACCCGTTTTTCCTTTACGGACACGTGGGTATCGGCAAGACCCATCTTATCAGCGCCACGGGCAACGCCATCCTGGCCAACGACCCGAGCCGGCGTGTGGGCTATGTGTCGGCCAGTCATTTTTCCCGGCGCCTGGCGGAAGCCCTCAAAGACGAGGCCGTCGACGCCTTCCGGGAAAACTATTGTCACTGGGATGTGCTTATCCTGGATGATATTCAGTTCATGGGGGGACGGGTGGAGGCGCAAGAAGAGTTCTTTCACATTTTTAACGTGTTGTATCAGCAGAATCGGCAGATTATCATTGCGAGTGACAAAGCGCCCGACCGCCTGGGCCTATTGGAGCAGCGCCTTATTTCCCGCTTTTCCAGCGGCATTGTGGCGGAGTTGAAAGCGCCCGAATGGGAGACACGGATGGAGATTCTCCGTCACTGCGCCAAGGCGGCCAAAGTCACGGTGCCGGAAGAGATCCTGTCGCTTATCGCCATGCGCGTCACGGATGATATTCGTAAAATGACCGGATCGCTGCGGAAGATCCTGGCCTTTTCGGAATTGGTGGGACAGGATATGAATGTGGAAATGGCAACGGAGATTCTAAGCCATTTGGGATCGGAGCAGGCGGCGTGATGCCGTGAGCCGTGTATGGACGGTGGTCCATCCCCCGAATGTTTTTGATGTACGTCACCAGGATGGCGGAGAAGGACACATATTTTGGCCACCAGGATTCCCAGGAAACGACTTCCCGACATGCTTCTCGAACAGAAGCTTGTTACCGAGGAACAGTTGCGCGAGTGCATCGCTCTTCACCGCAGCTCGGGCCAGAGTCTGCCCAGTCTTCTCGTGGAGAGGGGCTATCTTTCGGAAGAAGATCTGGTGATTACCCTCAGTGAGCAACTCGGCATACCCCATATCCGCGTTGCCCACTATTCGATTCCCAAAGAGGTCTTGGCCGAAGTGCCCGAAACCCTGGCGCGCCAGTACCTCATGCTGCCCGTGTCCGTTACGGGCGACGTGCTCACCCTCGCCATGGCCGACCCGCTGAACATCATGGCGCTGGACGACCTGCGCATGCTGATCAGCTATGACATCGAGCCGGTGGTCGCCGTGGCCTCGGAATTGGCCGATGCCATTGAGCGAAACTATGGTGGCGACGCGGCCGAAAACCTGTACGATTCGCTTGTCGGCCAGGATAGTGACGCGGAAAAGATGGAGGAATTGAAAGAGCAGGATGACATTGAGGACGTGTCAAAACTGGAAGCCGGTTCGGAGGACGAGCCGGTAAAAAAGCTGGCGCGGCTCATCCTCTTCAATGCCCTGGAGCGCGATGCGAGCGACATCCATTTCGAGCCCTTTGAAAAACTCATCCGGATCCGTTACCGCGTTGACGGTACGCTTGAAGAAGCGAAGGCCCCGCCCAAATCGCTTCAACACAACATTATCGCCCGCTTCAAGATCCTGGCGGGCTGCCGTATCGACGAACACCGCCTTCCCCAGGACGGGCGGTTCCGTATTCGCTACAAGGGCCGTGAAATCGATTTTCGCGTGGGTTTTCTGCCCACCAAGTTCGGGGAGAAGATCGTGCTCCGCGTGCTTGACCAAGGCAATCTGACCCTGGACCTGGAGAAACTGGGATTTGAGCCTCAGCCCATGGAAGCCTTTGCCGAGGCCCTGAAAATGCCCCACGGAATGATACTGCTCACGGGGCCGACGGGTAGCGGTAAAACGACCACGCTCTATAGTGCACTCCATGAATTGAACCGGGTTGAGAGCAATCTGGTAACGGTCGAAGATCCCATCGAGTATGAATTGTTCGGGGTGAACCAGGTCCAGGTGCAGTCAGCCATTGGTTTTACCTTTGCCCAGGCGCTTCGCCAGATTCTGCGCCAGGACCCGGATGTGGTGATGGTCGGCGAGATTCGAGACGGTGAAACGGCGGACGTGGCCGTGAAGGCGGCGCTGACGGGACACCTCGTGCTCAGCACGCTGCACACCAACGACGCGCCGGGCGTGTTTCCCCGTCTCATCGACATGGGGATCGAACCCTTTTTGGTACAATCGTCCGTTGCCCTGGCGGCGGCCCAGCGTTTGCTTAAGCGGGTGTGCGCCGAGTGTAAGGAACCCATTATGGTTCCCCAGGACGTGCTGGACCGGATTCAGTTCAAGCCGTTCGATTACATCGAGAAACCCACCTTCGTGCGGGGGCGTGGATGCGGCAAATGCAAGGAAACGGGTTATCGCGGGCGGGTCGCCGCCACGGAAGTGTTGCTGAACTGGCCCGAGATTCACCCCCTGGTGCTCAAGAACGCCACGGGCTACGAGATTAAGGAGGCGGCCATTCGTTGCGGGATGAAGTCGCTTCGCCAAAACGCACTGGCCAAGGCGGCCAAGGGTTTGTCCTCCATCGAACAGGTGTTGGAGCATACGATGGAGGACTGATGGTAACTGTTCACGACCTTGGAAAACCTGTGGATTGGCGGGATTTCGCGTCGGGTGCGTGTGGCACCCGCAACGGGACCGTGAACGCCTGCGATTGATGACAGGGCCACGCGCGATAACGCGGGAGGAAACAAGGGTATGGCCACGCCAACGATAAAAGAACTGCTGACCAAGATGATCCAGGAAGGGGCGAGCGACCTTCATATCGTGGTGGGGGGGCCGCCCATGATTCGTATCCACGGCGGCCTGGAGGCCCTGACCGGGTACGAGCGGCTCAATGCGGATCAAACGCAGGAAATCATTTACAGTGTCATGAATGAGGAGCAGATCTCCGAATTCGAGGAGACACGGGAATGCGACATGTCTTTCGGTGTCGAGGGACTGAGCCGTTTTCGCCTCAATGTCTACCGTGACCGCGGCTCGGTGGTGGCGGCTTTCCGGGCGATTCCTTTCGAAATCCTCTCTTTCGAGCAACTGGGGCTGCCCCGCGTGATCTCGGAATTCGCCGACTACCCCGTTGGACTGGTCCTGGTGTGCGGGCCGACGGGCAGCGGCAAATCCACCACCCTGGCCGCCATCGTGGACAAGATCAACCGCGAGCGCAACGTGCACATTATCACCATCGAGGACCCCATCGAGTACCTTCATCGGCATAACCGCGCGGTGGTAAATCAGCGAGAAATACACGCGGACACGAATTCCTTTTCCGACGCCCTGAAGCGGGTGCTGCGACAGGATCCGGATGTTATACTCATCGGTGAAATGCGGGATACGGAAACCATCCAGGCGGCGCTTACGGTGGCGGAAACCGGCCACCTCGCTTTTGCGACACTCCACACGAACGACGCCCTTCAGACCATGAACCGTATTATCGACGTGTTTCCCGCCTCGCAGCAAGATCAGGTACGGACGCAGCTTTCTTTCGTACTGGAAGCCGTCGTGGTGCAACAGCTCATTCCCCGTGCCGACGGCATGGGCCGCGCGCTGGCCATGGAGGTCATGCTCGCCAATCCCGCCATCCGCTCTCTTATTCGCGCCGAAAAACTGGAGCAGATTCCTTCCATGATCGAGATCGGAAAGGGCGAGGGAATGTGTACCATGAACCAATCGCTGTACCGCCTTATGCGGCGCGGTATTATCACCACAGACATGGCTTTTAAACGCAGCTCCGACCCCGAAGGACTGCAACACCTGATCGATAAAGGAACGGCGTGACCCGGAAGACGTCGTTACAATCATCGGGCGGGGCGTTTAAGGTTCCCGCAACGTTCGGCTTCCTGGCGCCTTCCTACGACGGCCCCGTATCGTGGCTCTGGTTCGTGGGCGCGGCCCGCCTGGGTCTGCTGCTCGTGGTGGCCACGGGCGCCCACCTGGTGGCCGCGGAGGAGCGTTATCTGTTCCTTCTCACGGGGGTTTACCTGGCGGCCTGCGCCAGCGGCATCTGGTACCTGGTGTCGCTGCGGGGGCGGCCGGGAGTCAACCCCGCCCTCACCTGGATGCAGATGATGGTGGATTTTGGCGTGGTGGCCATTACCATCAGCTTTAGTGGCGCGGAAAAGAGTTTCTTTACCTTCCTACTGGTGACGGTCATCCTGGAGGCGGGTGTCCTCATGGGACTCAGCCAGGGCTTTGTTTTCGCCACGCTCTCCTCGTTGTTCATGTTTTTCCATTTCGCCGTATCCACGCCGCGGAGCGACGACCCCCTGACCCACTGGTATCACTTTCTCATTCTCGTGATTGGATTCTTCTTTACGGCCTTCATAAGCGGCTATTGGAATCAGCGCGTCAGCGGGATGAAGCAGTTTCAGCGGGAGATCCTCGACAACCTGAGCAGTGGATTCCTGATCTGCGACACCAAGGGACTGGTGATCGCCATGAACCGGGCGGCCTGCCATATTCTGGGCGTCGATGAAGGGAACGTGGCGGGACGTCACGTGGAAGGCATCATAATGCCGGAAAGCGGCGCCGAGAATCCCGTGGTGACCGCCCTGCGCAGCCAGAAGGATTTCACCAGTTATGAGTTTCACGCCCGCGTGGGTGAACAAGAAACCAAATTGCTGGGACTCACCACCAACCCTTTGCGTGATTCACGCGGCGCTGTTACGGGCCTCATCGCCTCGTTTACCGACTTGACGGAGATGGCCCACATGCGTCAGCTCCTCCAACAGCAGGACCGGATGGCGGTAATCGGCGAGCTGACGGCCGGCCTGGCCCATGAGATACGCAATCCGGTGGCCGCTATTCGCGGGGCGATGGAAGAATTGCGCCGGGGTACGGAGAAGCCGGCCATGGTGGAGCGCTTGGCCAATATCGCCATTCGTGAGTCCGACCATTTGAATGATATCGTGACGGGATTCCTGGATTTCGCGCGGGATCCCAGCCGCCGCCACACCATCGTGAATCTCAGTGCCATGGTGGACAACGTGCGCGCCCATCTTGAACGGCAGTTTGCCCATGCCCGGGATCTGCGTATTACCACGCGGACCCCGGAGACCGTGGTCGAGGTGCTGGGGGACCGCATGCAGTTGCGTCAGGTTTTTCTTAACCTCGGTCAGAACGCCATTGAGGCGATGCACGAGCAGGGCACCTTGACCATCTCGCTGCTCACGGACGCCGGTCCGGCCGAAGTCCGCTTCGATGATGAGGGGCCGGGAATCCCGCCGGACAAGGTGTCACGCATTTTTGAGCCTTTTTTCACCGAGAAAGAGCGAGGCGTCGGTATGGGGCTGGCCATTTGTCTCCGCATTGTGACTTCCCACGATGGGACCATGCAGGTGGCCGCACGGCCGGAAGGCGGCACTTCGATGCGGGTTCGCCTTCCCCGGGTGGTGGGTGGCGGAGACGATACGGAGACGCCGGACACATAGAACCAGGGAGCAACCGGGACATGGCGGTGCAATATCAGGTGCTCGTCGTCGATGACGAATTGGGTATGCGAGAAGTGCTCGAAATCGTGCTGGAGAACGCCGGCCACGTGGTGGAATCGGTTTCCGGCGTGGACGAAGCCGTTTCGCTTTTGCAGAAGAAGCAGTTCGACGTGGTGTTGACCGACCTTCGCATGGGAAGCGAGCGCGAGGCGGGGCTCACCCTGCTGAGCTGGCTGAAAGAGCACGCTCCCACGACTCCCTCCATCATGATGACCGCCCACTGCTCGGTGGAAACGGCCGTCGAGGCCATGCAGCGGGGCGCCACGGACTACATCCAGAAGCCCTTCAAGAGTAACGACGAGATCCGGCTTCGGGTCGAACGCGCTATCGCCCAACGCAACCTGGTCCGCGAAAACGTGGCCATGCGCAAGCAACAGCAGCTCAGCGCCAAGATCGAAAATATGATCGGCCAGAGCAGCGCCTTTCAGGAAGTGCTCTCCATGATTCGCCGCGTGGCGAAGCTGCCGAGCACGGTTGCCATTCACGGTGACAGCGGGGCGGGCAAAGAACTGGTGGCACGGGCGCTGCATAACCTGAGTGACCGTGTAGACAAGCCTTTTGTCGCCATCAACTGCGGCGGGATTCCGGAAAACCTTCTCGAAAGCGAATTGTTTGGACACAAGCGCGGGGCCTTTACCGGGGCCATTGAAGACAAGGAGGGGCTCTTTGTCGTGGCCAGCGGCGGAACCGTTTTCCTCGATGAAATCGGCGAGATGCCCCTCATGCTCCAGGTGAAGCTGCTGCGTGTGTTGGACAACAGCACGGTGACGCCCGTGGGGGGCACATCGGAGATCAAAGTGGATGTGCGAATCATCTCGGCTACCAATCGCAACCTGGCGAAAATGGCCGAAGAGGGCACGTTTCGCAATGATTTATATTACCGGTTGAATGTCATCCCGATCCATGTGCCGCCCCTCCGCGACCGCGCCGACGACATTCCCCTGCTGGCGCGGCATTTTATCCGAAGGCATGCCGACAACATGGGCCGTGGCGACATGGATATTGCCGCCGACGCCATGGCCGCGCTGCAACGCTACACCTGGCCGGGAAACGTGCGCGAGTTGTGCAACATCATGGAGCGCGCCGTGGCCCTGTGCTCTGACAACGTGATTAAAATGAGCGATCTGCCCCAGAATATTCAGGATTTCGTGCCCGTCGAAAAACCCGCGGTCGTCTCGTTGCCTCCCGAAGGTATCGATCTTGAAGCACTCATCGAAGAAACGGAAACACGCCTGATCCGACAGGCCCTGGAGGCCAGCCGCTATTCGCAGAAAAAGGCCGCCGCCATGCTTGGCCTCACACCACGATCCCTTCGCTACCGGCTCCAGAAATACGACCTGGAGGCACAGTAGACGGGGAACGTTGGGCCGGACAAGACCCTTTCCGCATGTTCCCACGGCCCGACGTGGGCATGCCTGTCGCGAGCGTTTCGCCCCTATCGTCACGCATTCCTGCGGCCCCGCCGCGCCAAATCCTCTCGCCGCCACACAGGCCAGAAGGGTGGTCCCTTACGGGAATTTACCTTTTCCCGTGGATTCCCGCGTGCGCGGGAATGACGGGAGGAAGAGGCAAGCATATATTTGGGACAAGGGCGGGGTTGACACCTCGCGGGGCTGGCGCTAAACTTTAGATTGACGTAAGCTGTTCACGGAAATCCGGTAGTGTCGCGACCCCGCGCGTCCGTAGGTGCCAGGTGCTTTGTGTTCACCAAGCGGTCGCTTTTGAGGGTTCTCCACGCCCGGTCAATAGACAGGCGGGCGTTTGTCCTTCCCTTATTTAGCCTGGTGCCGGCGGCACGGGCAGGGTTGTGCTCTCCGTGAACGGTTACCGACTGGCTTTGTCAACTGACATGGAACGCAGGCCGTGACAGGAGGATTGGTCATGCCCAAAGTGCTCGTGCCCCTGGCGCAAGGTTGTGAAGAGATCGAGGCCATTACTATCGTTGACGTGCTTCGCCGGGCCGATTTGGACGTGGTGACCGCGGGACTCACGAAGGATTGTGTCAAGGGAGCCCATGGCGTGTGCATATGCCCGGATATGG
Organism: Candidatus Hydrogenedentota bacterium; assembly: GCA_024278275.1. GTDB lineage: Bacteria > Hydrogenedentota > Hydrogenedentia > Hydrogenedentales > JAJRTN01 > JAJRTN01. The sequence goes on along the minus strand of JAJRTN010000039.1, from coordinate 32,979 downwards.
GCCTGGATCAGGCCCTCGAAGGTAATTTCGACATGGTGGTGCTTCCGGGCGGTCTGCCGGGAACGGATAACCTGGAAGCGGACCCGCGCATCACCGGCATCTTAAAAGACATGGCCGGTGCCGGGAAATTCATTGGCGCCATCTGTGCCGCGCCTCGTGTCTTGGCCAATGCCGGTCTGCTGGATGGGAAAAGGGCGACGGGGTACCCCGGATGTATTGATGGCGGCAAGTACCCGGCCCTGACCTGCACGGGTGCGGCCGTGGAACGGGATGGCAAGGTGATCACTTCACGGGGGCCGGGCACGGCCATGGACTTTGCCTTGGCCATCGTGGAGACGTTGCTGGGCAAAGAACAGCGCGACACGGTGGAAGCGGGACTGGTTCGAACGTAGCCCGGTTTCCCGCGGCGGAGACGATTATGTCGGATGAGTTTCGGGACCATATCACCCCGGTAGGCGGCAAGGAACCCATCGACGGTCTGGGCACGCATACGCCGGCGTCTCCCCCGGTTTCCCCGCCGCGCAGTCTTACGGGACGAATCGTGGCGGTGCATGTGGGGCGAAAGCACGCCGATGCGGGTGGGCACCGCCTGGATGTCACCGTGGGTGGGGGTAAGAGCGCCGAGCTCGTTTTGCGTGTTTCCACCCCCCTGCCGCCCAATATCGAAGGCAAGCGGGCCATACTTTATATCGACGATTAGCCCCCAACCAGTCAGGAGGATGAAGACATGCGAAAAATCGCTGTTACGTTGTGTTTGGCACTTCTCGTGGCGGCCTCACCGGCGGTTGCGCAAGAGTGGGACGCCATGATGGACCATGCGCGGGAAGCCCTGGACCGGACCCACGCGGACCTGGCTGAGGCCATGGTGCAACTCGCGGAGGTGGATGAAAACGACCTTCGCGTGTTCAGTGAACGCATTGTCACCGAGCTGGGCGAACGGCTCGACCAGGTTCATAATTGGTCTTTGGAACTGTTGGAACAGTTGGCCCGGGAGGAGCGCGAAGCGCGGGAACGCCATGCGCGGGAGGAGGCCGAAGAACACGGGGAAAGCCCCGAAGATCCGGGCATGCTGGGCCGCACGCTGCGTCTGATCTTCGAAACGCTGCACGGCTCGGTGTCCATTCTCACCGCCACGCGCCATTTCGAGGCGGGCGCAAACCGCCACGAGCGCGAGGCGGCCCATGTGGAAGCACGGGAGCAGACCGAGCATGGCGGCGAGGGTGCCTTCGAGATACGTGGCGAAGTCATGCCGCTGGATGAGGGGGACCGGGTTCTGCTGCGCTTTGAGGGACACCTGGGCCGGGAACAATCGGGCGAGGAGAACAAACTTAACGAGAGCAAAAGCGAAAGCCGAGTCGAAGGCGGTGACGCCCGCTTCCTGGGCAGCGTCATCATGGGGGTTGGCGAATCCAAGCGCATCTTCAACAGCCCGTCCGCGGAGATCCACCTGACGATTGAAGAAGGCTAGCCCGGACATTTCATCCTCTTCGTCGTGAGCATGTGCGGAGGGGCCGGTCAGGGGTTTGGCGGAGCGAGGCGGACGATAGCGTGTAGATACATGTCGAGTTCGCCGAACGAGACAAGTCCCTGAGATGGGCCGGGGTACGCCTGCGCAACAGGGCGTTGGTGAAACATCCGGGCCGGAAACGGTGGTTGACACGGCGACGTCTCGACAAGCCCCTTTGCCGTTGAATAACAGGTAACCGTTCACAGAGAGCACGACCCGCCGAATTTCCGTGAACGGTTCTCTCGACCGCAACATCCAGAAGGGTACGTAAGAAGAACGCCAATTTTGCAAATGCCTCCAAGGGTGCGCGGTGCAAAGGGATATGATATACTTCATAAGCGGTGCCCTGAGTGCCGCCATGCGGCGGAAAGGGAGAGGTTTGTGCTCGCCGTGAACCCACGCCGCGCTTCGGACCCTTTAACCCCAGCAGAGGAAACATCAGGAGTCTATGGAAAAGGAACAACCTTTAGAGGTACAGGGAACAGTGGTTGAGCCACTGCCGAATGCCATGTTCCGCGTAAAGCTCGAGAACGATCACATGGTTCTGGCCCACATCTCCGGGAAGATGCGCAAGTACTACATTCGTATCCTGCCCGGCGACCGGGTGACGCTTGAGATGTCGCCCTATGACCTCACCAAGGGCCGCATCACCTACCGGTTCAAGTAGCCCGGTCCGCACGCTTTCGCCCGCGGGGGATATCATCCACCAGCCACAAAAGGGGTGGAGCATGTCTTGTGTTGCCGGAAAGCTTGCGTGAGTCCGGCGTGATCGTCCCCGGTGGTATACTGGGCATGTCTCAACGCATGGGAAAGGTGTCCTATGAGTCCGCGGCTGATGCTTTCGTTCTGCCTGTCACTTTCGGTGGGTTTCGGGGCCTGCGAACCCGTCCCGCCGGACCTTCCCGAGGAACAACCGCGCTATACCTACACGGTGGTCAACACCTACCCCCATGACACGAACGCCTTCACCCAGGGGCTGGCCATTACTGATGCGGGCCTTTTTGAAGGCACGGGGCTTTATGGCGCTTCGACGCTCCGCCGAGTCGCCCTGGAAAGCGGTGCCGTGTTGCAGCAAACCAGCCTGGCACACAGTTTTTTCGGCGAGGGCATCACGGTTTTCGGTGATCGCATCTACCAGGTTACGTGGCGGGAGAAGACCGGGTTTATCTACGACCGGGACCGCCTTGAGCAGACGCGCACTTTCACCTACGAAGGCGAGGGCTGGGGCCTCACCCACGATGACGAGCAACTCATCATGAGCGATGGCACGGCGTGGCTCCGCTTCCTGGACCCGGAGACACTCGCCGAAACGAGACGTGTCGAGGTGCGGAGTAATGACGCCCCGGTTACCCGGCTGAACGAACTTGAATACATCAACGGCCGTGTTTTTGCCAACGTGTGGCAAACGGATTACATGGTCATCGTTGATCCGGATACGGGGACCGTGGTGTCATGGGTGGACCTGACCGGGCTGTTGGCCGCCGAAGACCGTACGCCCCAAACAGATGTGCTCAATGGGATTGCCTACGACACAACGAACGGCCGGCTCTTCGTTACGGGAAAACGCTGGCCCCACATTTTCGAGATTGAGCTCGTGTCCGCCAACGCAGGGGCGTCAATCTAGCCCGGATACTTCACCAGCCTTCCTTTGCGCACGCCTGTCTCGTTTCGGCTCGTCGTGGTGCCCGGTGGCGGGTAACCTCCCGACGTCCCCCTTCCGTCATTCCCGCGCAGCGGGAATCCACGGAAAAGGTCAAGGTGCTTCCCCCCGATCCCATGGAGCCCTGCTTTCGCGGGAATGACGGGAGGAGAGCGGTGGCGCCAGGCCAGTTTCGGGGGAAATAAAGAAGTCTGCAATCTTTATTTTCGCAACGGGCACCGGCAAGAAGACACTTGACATCCCGGCGGGACTGCGTAAGAATGGAGTATTGACACTTACATGGGTTTCTTAAACGTGACGTAAACGTTTTTCCTTTTGCGTGCGCGGTGTTTGGTGTTTCCGTGTGGAATGGCGACGCCCGACCATTGCCGCATGGTGAAGGGGCGTTTGCGTTGGAGGGAGCGCTTGGATCATCCTCTTGGCATGATGTACACCGGTAGTGCGCCATGAACCATTTTTTTTCTGGGGCGGCTTTGGTTGGACGCCCTGACCCCGCGGGATGGTGATTACCAGGGTAATTAATTGACAATTTGTGACGTAAGTCGTTATATTTCAACAATATCCAGCATTATTCACATTGACAACTTGGGCGTTCTTTGGTACAGTTAAGGTGTGCATAGAGGGTCATTTGCAAAATCGTTTTTTCGATTCCCCGCGGACACGCATATTGCCGTTGGACGGTGACTGTGTGCCGGGTGGGGTGGTGGTTTTGTCGAAAATCGTTTTTTTGCGATTGACACGCACAGAGAGGTGAACAAATGCAAGGCGTGTACTCTCTTTTCGGGCGTCGGCTGGTCGAGCGCGGCATCATCAGCCAACAGCAATTGGATGAAGCCGTACATCGGCAACAGACGACCATGGGGCATCGCAAACTCGGTGAAATCCTGGTGCGTCTGGGACACATCAGCAAGAGCCATATCACCGAGGGGTTGGCTGATCAGTTAGCTATCCCGGTGGTGAAGCTCTCGGAACGGGATATCCCTGAGCGGGTTCGGGGCATGGTGGACGGCAGTATTGCCACGCTTTACCGGGTGATTCCGGTGGAGGAGCGTGGCGATACCCTGGTTGTTGCCACGGCGGATCCCACCAATGTCAACACCCAGGACAACCTGAGCCGTCTTCTCGGGCGGCCCGTGGAGTTTGTGTTGTCCACCCCCGAAGACATTCGCGCGGCGCTGGGCAATTACTACAACCTGCAGGACAACACGGTGGAGACCATGCTTTCCTCGGCGAGCAGCGCCAGCAGCGTAAGCTCCCTGAGCAGCATGTCGAATTTGAGTCTGGGCGACAGTTCATTGAGTATGGGCAGCATGAGCGCCAGTGACATCAGCATGAGCAGCATCAGCATGGATGCGATGGACCTGGAGGACGGTGCGGGCGGTGGCGTTATGACGGAGGGGGACGAGGACGACGCGAACAGCCCGGTGGTGCAGTACATTAACCAGACGATCCTCGAAGCGTTCCGGCTGCGGGCCAGTGATATTCACGTGGAACCCGGGAAGATGGACATCAAGATACGGTACCGCATTGACGGGGTAATGCAGCTTATGCCGCCACCGCCCAAACGCGCCCAGGCCTCCATCATTTCCCGTCTCAAGCTGATGTCGGGCATGGACATTTCGGAACGGCGCGTTCCCCAGGACGGCCGCATCAAGATGAATCTGAGTGGTAAAGTGGTTGACCTTCGCGTGAGCGCGCTGCCTTCCTCCTATGGTGAAAGCGTGGTCATGCGTATCCTGGACAAGAGCGGTCTGCTTTTGGGCTTGGGGCAGTTGGGCATGTCCGAGCAGGATCAAAGTGATTGGGAGAAGCTTCTTACCAACGCCACGGGCGTGGTGCTGGTGACGGGGCCGACGGGTTCGGGCAAGACGACCACGCTCTATGCGTCCCTCCACACGCTGAACAAACCCGATACCAAGCTCATCACGGTGGAGGACCCGGTCGAGTACCAGCTCAGCGGTATCAACCAGGTGCAAATCAATCACGAGATCGGCTGGGATTTCGGGCGTGCCTTGCGCGCCATGTTTCGCCAGGACCCGGACATCGTGATGGTGGGTGAGATTCGAGATATTGAGACCGCGGAGATCGCGATCAAGGCGGCCCTCACCGGTCACCTCGTGTTCTCCACGCTGCACACCAATGACACGGCCAGTTCGTTCACCCGTTTGATCGATATCGGCATTAAGCCCTTCCTGGTGGCGTCCGGTGTGCGGGCCATTTTGGCGCAGCGCCTGATGCGAACCATTTGCAACTGGTGCAAAGAGGTGTGTGAGCCCGATCCCGTGCAGATCGAACGTTTGGGTTTCCCGGTGGATTTGGATCAGGTGAAACTCTACCACGGGGTCGGCTGCGACAATTGTCACAACACCGGCTACCTGGGCCGGCTGGGTGCCTATGAATTGCTGCAAACCACCGACGCCATTCGCCAGATGCTGATGGCGGGCCAGTCCGCCGTGGCCATTCGGCGCCAGGCGCGTCTCGATGGCATGACCACCATGCGGGAGGATGCCTGGCAGAAGGCGCTCAAGAGTATTACCACGGTGGAAGAGGTTAACAAGCGCACCCGCGTGGACGAACCGTTGCACCGCAATGACACGCCGAAAGCGGAAGCCGCCGTAACGGCATAGGAGAGACGTTTCATGGCCTATGAAATGGTGAGTTTGCTGCGGATGCTCATCGACCGCGATGGGTCCGATTTGCATATTGGCGTGGACAATCCCCCCGTGGGGCGGGTTCACGGCAAGCTTCAGTATTTCGGTGACAATCCCCTGTCATCGGAAGATACCGAAAGCCTTATGAAGAGCATTGCGTCGGTGGACAACCAGCAGGAATTGCAGGAGGTGGGCGGCAGCGACTTTGGCTTCGCTTTCGAGGACGTCGCCCGGTTCCGCGTGTCCATATTCAAGCAGCGCGGGCACGTGGGTATTGTGCTGCGCCTGATTCCCCGAAAGATTCTCACCTTCGAGGAAATCGGTTTGCCGCCGATTATCAAGGAAGTGATTGATCAGCCCCGCGGCCTGATTCTCGTGACGGGGCCGACGGGTTCCGGTAAGTCCACCTCCTTGGCCACGATGATCGACTGGATCAATCAGAACCGTGGTCATCACATCATCACGGTGGAAGACCCCATCGAGTATTTCCACAACCACAAGAACAGTATTGTCACCCAGCGCGAGGTGGGCGTTGACGTGCCCACCTTCTCGGAGGCCCTGCGCCGTGCGTTGCGCATGGACCCCGACGTGATTCTCGTGGGTGAAATGCGCGACCTGGAGACCATCGAGGCGGCCATTACGGCGGCGGAGACCGGTCACCTGGTTTTTGGAACCTTGCACACCACGGGTGCGGTGCGCACCGTGGACCGTATCATCGACGCTTTTCCGAACAATGCCCAGGAACAGATTCGCACGCAGCTTGCCGGCAACCTCAAATCGGTTATTTCCCAGACCCTGGTGCCGCGCAAAGGCGGTTACGGCCGGGTGGCGGCCTTCGAGATCATGATCACCACGCCGGCCATTCAGAATCTCATTCGTGAAAACAAGTCCTATCGAATTACGTCGGCCATCCAGACCGGGCATAAGTTCGGCATGAACCTTCTGGATGAGCACCTTTTTGCGCTTTACAAACGTGGCATTTGTGATTTTGAGGAATTGCTTATCCGAGCGCAGCACGCCGAGGAATTCACGGCGACCTGCAAAGCGATTCAGGGGGGTGATGGAGCCAAACCCGCGGCCGGTTAGGGCGGCGTGAAGGAGCAAACTGCATCATGGCGGTAGCACCGGAAGATTCCCGCGAAAAGCAGTTGGGCGATATTCTTATCGAGCAGGGCGTTATTACACCGCTCCAACTTGACGAGGCCGTTCAGCGCCAGCGCCTGACGGGCGACATGCTCGGGCGCGTGTTGGTCAGCATGGGCTACTGCAAAGAGCAGAACATCATTGAAGCCCTCGGCATCCAGTCCGGTATGGAACGGGTTGATGTGGCCAAGCTCAAGATTCCCGAGGAAGTGCTTCAGAAGATATCGAAGGATGTGGCCAAGTTCTATACGGTTTTGCCGATTCGCATCACCGACGGCGTGCTGGTCGTGGCCATGGCCGATCCGCTGAATGTGCACACCCTCGACGATTTGTCCCAGATCACGGGCATGGAAGTGCGGGGCGCGGTGAGCAACCAGGAGGATATCAGCGCGGCCCACAAGGCCAACTACACCACCGAGTCCAGCTCCGTTTCCGAAATGCTGGACAGCTTGGAAGAACTCGTGGGTACCGCGGAGCTGACCCTCGAAGAGTTGGGCCAGCAGGAGATCGTCGGTGATATTGACAACCTGGTCGAACTCTCCCAGCAGCCCGAGGTCATCAAGATCGTCAACCTGGTGTTCCTGGAAGCCGTGCAGAAGCGCGCGTCCGATATTCATTTCGAGGTGTACGAGGATACCTTCCGTATTCGGCTGCGCGTGGACGGTGTACTGCACGAGCTGGTGAGTCCGGCCAAGAGCATGGCCATCGCCCTGGTGTCCCGCATCAAGGTTATCTGTAACATGGACATCAGCGAGCGCCGCCTTCCCCAGGACGCGCGTATCGAACTGAAGGTGGGCGACAGCCTCATTGATATCCGCGTCGCCACGCTGCCCACGCTTTACGGCGAGATGGTGGTGATGCGTATTCTTGACCGAACCGCGGTCAAGATCGACCTGAACGTTCTGGGTTTCAGCCCCGACGTGCTGAAAAAGATCGACAACGTCATCCATAAACCCAATGGCGTCATGCTGGTCACGGGGCCCACGGGTTCCGGCAAGACCACCACCCTGTACGCCTGCCTTAACGTGCTCAACCAGGTTGATGTGAAGATCATCACCACCGAGGACCCGGTGGAGTTGCAGATTGACCGCCTTATCCAGTGCCAGGTGCATGAGGAGATTGGCCTGACCTTCGCCGCCTGCCTTCGCTCCATCCTGCGCCAGGACCCCGATATCGTGATGGTCGGTGAGATTCGCGACCTGGAGACCGCCAATATCGCGGTGGAGGCATCGCTTACGGGGCACCTGGTGCTGAGCACGCTCCACACCAACAGCGCGCCCGAGACCATTACCCGCCTGTTGGACATGGACGTGGAACCCTTCCTCATCACCGCGTCGCTTGAGGCCGTGCTGGCCCAGCGGCTGGTCCGCGTGCTCTGCCGGCACTGTCGGCAGGCCTACCGGCCCGACGAGGAGGAGATGGAACTGCTGGGATTGCCCGATTCGTGGCGGGCGGATCCGAATTTGCAGTTCTTCAGGCCCAAGGGTTGTCCTGCCTGCGACTACGTGGGCTATATGGGACGCACGGGACTCTACGAGTTGCTCATTGCGGACGAGACCGTGAACGACATGATCCTGGATCGCGCCATGGCCTTTGACATACGGCGTTATGCGCGGACCAAACAGAACATGCGCACCCTCCGCGAGGAAGGCTTTATCAAGGCGGTGCAAGGCATTACCAGCGCCGAGGAAGTGTTGATTCACACCGACAAGTTCGAAGACTAAGCGAGGAATCCGGCATGCCCAAGTTTGCTTACAAAGCGCTGAACAAGGAAGGCAAGTCCATCTTCGGCGTGGTGACCGCCGACAGCCAGGCCCTTGCCATTAACGACGTGCGCGCCCTGGGGCTTTATCCCACCAACGTGCGCGAAGCGACGCGGCGTGATGAGAAGAAGGCGCGCAAGGAGAAGAAGGGGCTCGACGAGCTTTACTTCGGCGGCGTGAAGCAGAAAGAGATCGTCGTGATGACGCGTCAGCTTTCAACCCTTATCGACGCCGGTCTCCCGCTGCTGCGTTGCCTGAGCGTGCTTGTCGCCCAGCTCAAGCCCTGTAAGCTGCGCGACATCATCAAGGAAATATCAAGCGACATTCAGGGCGGCGCCACTTTCTCCGAGGCCCTGGCCAAGCACCCCCGGCAGTTTGACCGGCTCTACGTGAACATGGTGCGCGCCGGCGAGGTGGGCGGCATGCTGGAGGTGGTGCTGCAGCGCCTGGCCATGTTCATGGAACGCCGGGAAGCCCTCAAGCGTCGCGTTAAAGCCGCCCTGATCTACCCCATCGCGGTTATCGTCATCGCCTTCAGCATTGTCATGTTTCTGTTGCTGAAGGTGGTGCCCGTCTTCGCCGACATCTTCGAGGAGTTCGGCGGCGACCTGCCCTGGCCCACCCAGTTCCTTATTACCTGCGGTGATTTCGCCATTTACGAGTGGTGGAAAGGTATTGTCGCCGTGAGCTGGTTTGTCATTGCCTTTAAGCTGGTGATGAAGATCAAAATCGTCGGGCGGGTGGTCGACCGTGTGGTCCTGAAAGTGCCCCTGGTGGGCGATTTGGTGATTAAGGTCAGCGTGGCGCGCTTCGCGCGAACCCTGGGCACCCTGATTAACTCCGGCGTGCCTATCCTCCAGGCGCTCAAGATTACCCGCGAGACCATCGGCAACTGCGTCGTGCAGTACGCCGTGGACAAAGTGCATGACAGCATCAGGGAGGGGGACACCATTGCCGCCCCCCTGGACGAGACCAAGGTTTTCCCGCCCATGGTAGTGAACATGATCGACGTGGGCGAGGAGACGGGCAGTCTCGACGCCATGCTCATGAAGGTGGCCGACATCTACGACGAAGAAGTGAAGATGGCCGTGGAGGGCATGTTGACCCTCCTCGAACCGGCCATCATCATCTGCCTTGGCGGTGTCATCGGTTTCATCGTCGTGGCCCTGTACCTGCCCATCTTCACCTTGGGCGACCAGATCAACAAGTAGGCAGTTTGCGCAGGCGCGCCGCCGAAGTTCGCACACGGACGGCGCGTCTTTCGTGCGGTACCGCCGGCCGGGACGCCGGCACGGGAACGAGGGAGAAAAGAATATGTTCGCTCAAAGGCGAGGCTTCACACTGGTCGAACTGCTGGTGGTGATCGGGATCATCTCGATCCTGGCGGCTATTGCCGTGCCCAAGGCGGCCAGCTATTTCCGCCGCGGCAAAGCAACCGCGGCGCTGGCGGATATCCAGGGCATCGACCTGGCCCTTACCACCATGCTGGCCGATTCGGGGCGCAGCAGCCTCAAGCATCTGCTCAACGACGCCAACATACGGAGCTTCATCGGTTACGGGGGGGGCGCCCTGACCGCCGCCCAGTTGTCGGCCACGCAGCGGATCTACACGCGCACCTTCTACGCCCTGTTGCGCGAAGGGCGGAGTGCCCTGGATTCGACGCGGGTTGATTCCGAACTGGGCGTCGCCTATTCCCATTTTCTGAGGAAGGATGTGGTGAAGGATCTCGGTACCGGCTATCTTGACCTGGCAAACGACCCGTGGGGTGAAAAGCTTTACCAGATCTGGCCCGGTCCCCTGCCCCGGCCAAGGCGTTTCGGGAACGTGGTGAACTCGCCGGTGCCTTTCCGCGTTTACCAGCGGGCCGTGGACAATCTGCCGGGCAGCAAGCCGGATCCCGATGACGGCCTGATCCTCCAGGTGGAAGACGATGAAATTGGCGAAACCGTTGAGATTGGCTACCCGGCCACGACCAAGTTAACCGCCTATGTCTACTCCTACGGCGAGAATTTGCAGTCCGGCCAGGCCATCGTGGACTTCTCGAGCATCAGTTCCGGAGACCAGCGCGGCGCGGCAACCCAGATACCCTGGATCCAGCCCGGCGTGGGCAGCGACCGCGAGCTTTTTTATGACGCGCAGGACCCCATTCTCATGGGGGGCGGCGATGATGTGAACAATTGGGACAAAGGACAGAGCTGGATGCGGTTCTACCGCTAGACCGGCCGTGAGGAGAGCAGCAGCCGTGGCAACAAGCCGTTGGAAAAGCGCGCCGGGTATCACCTTGGTCGAGTTGCTGGTGGTTTTGGGGATGATCTCCATCCTCGCCGCCCTGGCCGTGCCCGGCATGGCGCGTATCGGCGTGTTTTCCCGGAACGAATTGCAGCGCAGTTCCCGCGAATTGTATGCCTTCCTGCGGGCCGCCCGCATCTATGCCTCCACCTTTAACGTGAACACGGCGGTGGCCTACAGCTTCGACAATTACACATCCCCGTCCCTGGACGCCAACAACGACGGTTACCTGGACGGTGCCGGGGACACGCTCATGGTGGAGCCCATGACCGATTCGGTGACGGGCAACATCATTCGCATCATCCGCTCGGCGGCTATGCTGTACGAACTGCCTTCGACCAGCGGCGCCTTCGCGGGGAAGTACGTGCCCGTAAAGGGCGAACAGGGTGATTTCCGCACCCTCACGGGCCGGACCTGTATTTTACTGAACAACCCGGTCGAGCCGGGCTTCCCCGATCTCATCCAGCCGCTCCTCACGCCCCGCCTGCCGGCGGATTACCCGAAGGAGTCGGATGCAGGATCGGGGGTTCGCGGCCTGAGCGAACTCGGCATGACGAAGATCGAGGCGTACCTGGAAGATTCCGGCCCCCTGGCCCCCCCCGGCGATCCCGCGCGGGACAACCCGGTTACGGCCTTTTTCCCGGCCCACGTGTTCCGTTCGTCGGGGCGACTCATCACCGCGGGCGCGAAGGAACGGTACACCATCTATGTCGCGCCCGGTCCCGAGGAAGATCCTTCCGAGCGCCTGGTGGACATCGAGAACCCGAACGGCGAATTCGTCCATACACCAATCCAACTTTTCAAATCCACGGGGCGCGTCAAGATCGCGTCCTGATGCGGACAGTAACATCGAGGTATTTTGCATGAAGCGAAACGGCGGTTTCACCCTGCTGGAGGTCATGGTGGCCCTGACCATCCTGGCCGTGGGGCTGGTGGCCATCATGCGTCTCTTTCCCAGTGCCGTGAGCCAGTCGCGCAGGTCGGCCGAACGCACCACGGTTTCCATGCTCGCCAAGACCGAGCTGGGCAAGGTGAAGGCCGGCGGCGTGGGCAACCAACTGGTGGAGTGGGCCAAGAACAACGCCCTGCGCAACCTGGCCAACGCCAGCGGCGGCTATGACGACCTCTACGCCGGATGGCGCAGCACGGTGCAGCGCGTGGGCGGCGATGTGGACCTCTACCGGGTGACCTTTGCCGTGGAGCTTTTCGACGGCACCGAGGAAACGTTCGTGACCTATGTCACCGAGCAGTGACGGAGACCCCATGAAGGACAGCCCTAACAACACGCGTGGTTTTTCCCTCATTGAGTTGCTGGTGGCCATGGCCGTGTTCATCAGTATCATGGGGAGTTTGGCCGTGCTTTTCTCCGGAACCGTCAACACGGTCAGGGGGAGCTATCAACTGCTCGATGCCTACGAAGTGGGCCGAAGCACCGTGGACCGCATCGACGCCGACCTGAAGGGCGCCTTCACTTCCCGCGAACACGGCGATTTCTACAACTTCTACGGCACCCCCTTCGGCTTCATGTATGTGGGCACCCTGGAGGACGGCGAACTGGGCCGCGTGACCTACGCCCTCCATCCCAACGCCGAGACGGAGCAGTTCGACACGACCATCATGGAATCATGGGCAACGGTGCGCGACAACGTGGTTTCCCATGGCGTGGCGGCGAGTGCCCGCTACGGCACCGATCCCGTCGTCCTGAAGAAGAATTGGGAGGAGTATTTCGACGGTCACTTTCCTCCCCCGAGCGACCCGGTGACCGAGTTTTCCGTTCAGGTGACCACCTACAGCCTGGTGCGTTTCGAGGAACGGGGCGTGGCCGATCTGGATACCTTCCGTCTTCCCAACGGGCTGGAATGGCCCTATATTGACCCCGTCGATCCCGGTAATGATGTCATCCCCCCTGTTGAATCGGCGGCGTACAGCCTTTTCGCGGAGCTTCTCAGCGCAATCAACCCGAGCCCAGGTCTCAATTCCGCTTCCGACATGCGGACGCTTATCGCCGAATTCCAGAATGGCCTCTATCACCCCTATTACCTTCGGGGCATCACCACCCGGACGGTGCAGGATCTTTTGGCGGCACGTAAACGCGAGATCTGGATCCGTCTCGTTGGCGGTGAGCAGATCGGCAACATGCCCAGCCCCTGGTACAACGACGCCAATCCACGGGATCCCGCTTTCGACATGGACCCCTCTTTTTGGCCGCTTAACGCCAACGACTATGTGCTGGCCGACGGCATTCTGCGCCGCGCCATTCTGCGCGACCCCGAGACCGGCGATCTGCTTGCCGTGCCCTTTGGCAACGATGTCGTGTACGCCGAGGCCCTGCCTGTGGAAAGCATTTTCAGCTATGGCGACGGCGCCGATAATTTCTCCGATTATTTCAACGCGCCGGTGAACGTTCTGGGCTATGAGGCGTGGCGTCTTGCCGGCGCCCTGGGCGCCGTTCCTCCCGACAGGCTGCTTCGTGCCCTCGATATTTTCGTGGAGGATGCCAACACGCGGGGCCGGCGATCCGCCGAGGCGCTGGGTTCGCCCCTGCTGCCGCGCATACCGGCCTTGGTGAGCGTGGATTTCTCCATTTCCCGGGAGAAGACGCGGCCGGGCGGCGGTGATTTCCGCCGCAAGTTCACCCAGATGATCGATATCCCCACGGCCATCAGCGGGGGCTCGATCAGGACCAGCATTCCCAATACGAAATCATGACAGGCGATCCCACGGGTCGCGTGAAGGCACTGGGGAAGGGCCGCCCGGAGCGGCGTGTAGAGGTAGCAATGCATGAGCAGTAAAGCCAAGAAGGACGGTGCCGACAGGAAGAAAGCCGACCACCTTTCGGTTTTCCCGCGGATGCCATGGGCGCTTTGTACGTCCGTGGAAGACCGTTGCGACAGCATGGGCCGGCAAGCCGCCCGTGGCCCCCTGCGCCACGAGGACCGCCGCGGCGCGGCGTTGGTCATTGTCATCGCCATCATGGCCATCCTGCTCGCCATCGCCCTGACCTTTTTCCGCATCACCAGCGAGGAAAGCCAGGTTGCCACCAACGTGAGCAACACGGTGCGCGTGGATCTCCTTTCCGACGCCGCCATCGCCATCGCCATCGCGCAACTGAACCAGGACGTGCTCCGCCACCCCGGCGCCACCTCCCTCGATCATCCCTGGCGTTCCACCTTCAACGGCGCGTGGGTCGTGGGCAAACCCTGGGCCCTGGCCAAGGATCTCAACGGCAATGCCGTTCCGCTCCAAGCGGGGGGCGTGCCCGAGATCAACCTCAACAGCATGCCCGATATCGTGTTTTCCGACAAGTGGCGCGAGCCCCTCTACCGCGGCCCGCGCACCCGTGGCTGGCTCTTTATCCCCCGCATCGAAGGGGACACGCCGGTGATCTATGCCCCCGTGGGGGAATACGCGCTCATTGACCCCGTCACCGGCGACGACCTCACCGCCACTTTTCCCCACGGCACCTTTCCCATTGACGGTGCAGGCAACATTGACCGGACGCGGGGCGACTATCGCCGTTTCGTCACCGCGGCCATTCACAGTACGGTCGATGGCGGGGTGGGCGACGGTTACCCCGCCGAGCAGGTCGATTCCTGGGCCGACGTGGACAATGACGGCGACGGCCTGCGCGATTCCCTGTGGATTCCCATTCCCATTGATAAAATGCTCACGGTCGATCATTACACCGACCTCTGGGGACTGGATAACGACCTGGACGGCCGGGTGGGCGGCTTCGACCTGGACGGCGACAATAAGGACGACGACCCCAACGAGGCGGGACCCTTTGTCTATTGGGGCGGCGCCGACGGGCTGGACAACGACGGCGACGGCCTGATCGACGAGGCCGACTTTGTTTCCACGCCCCAGAGCCCTACCGTCGAATACGACCCGCGTTTCGACGACCCCGACAACCCGCCCGGCACCCTGCCGCCCGGCGGCACGAACTACGGCTTCTTCCTTACCACGCCCCTGCCGGGGCTCACGATTCCCATCGATGCCGACGGCGACGGTATCCCCGGAAACGAGGATCTCAACGGCGACGGCTTTGACGACCAGATGGAGGTCGTGTTGCCCAGTCCCATCTTCGTGACCCTGTTGAACCGGGGGGGCGGACCTTTCATCACCCTCCGCATGACGGCGGAATACGTCGATACCATCGACAACGACTACGACCTCATCGCCAACGACTACTTCACCTACGCCTACCTGGCCAACCAGGTCAGCGCGCCGCCCCGCTTCGCCTACAGCGAAATCGCCGTGGGTGATTTCCCCGACGGCAAGCCCTTCGTCATCAACCGCAACGACCTCATCATCAGGAGTACCAATGCGGCGCAAGTGGCCAACCTCGACACGGCCGATCTCAATGCCCTCGTCAACGCCTACCGCGCCAACATCCGCATCACCCATTCCGGCGAGCCCGTGTGCGACCTGGCGGGCCGCGCCGCCGTGCTGATCACCGACGAGGCCGGCAAGGTCAATATCAACAGCGCCGGCGGGCATTATTTCTTCGACGACGGCGTCACGTACCCCAATAATCTTTTTGGTGCGGGCACGGATTTTGCCAACGTGGTCGATGCCGTCATACGGCGCTCCCTTGGCGACGGCACCGGGGTCTACGAATACGACACGCGCACCCTGCCCACGGCACGGGATCAACTGGGCAATTTCGGTTCCGCCTCGGCCCGTCGCTTGTGGTCCGCCCTCATGGGCGCGCCGGACACGGATCCCACGAATTTCGACAATACGTTGCTGGAACCGTACCGGTGGGACTGCTTCCTGCCGGGCTACGGCCGTGCCGATGATAACGGGAACGCTTTCCTCGAATGCTTTAACGGCCGCGATGACGATGGTGACGGACTGGTGGACGAGGGGATTTACCTGCCGCCCCTCAGCTTCTGGACCCACGCCTACGTAACCGACAGTTCGGACTACCAGAATCTCGACAACGATACACGGAACCTGGTTCGCAATGCCGCGCTCGTCGAATTGGCGGAAACCAAGTTCGTCCAGTACTTCAATCGCCTGGGCCTTTTCGAAGGCATTGACGAACCGGGCGAGTTGCAGCGCTTCCGCCCCCTCCGGAACCTGTTGGCCGAGAACGACACCGATCTCGACAACGCCAACGCCCCCGCCGACAATGACGGCGACGGCGTGGCCAACGAGTTCGGTGAATTGGGCGACCGCCAGTTCCAGAACCGCCAGCAACTGGCCGCAGCCTACCAACTGGGTGCCGCGAGCGTGGATAAGCTGCTGCCCTTCGTGACCACCCACAGCACCGACCGCAATGTCGCCTACGTGGACACCGACGCGGGGCTGCGTGCCATCAACCGTCTCGACCTGAACCATGCGCCGCCCCAGGAAATTGCCGCGAGTCTCATGGTGGAGGGTGAGTTCACCCCCATCACCGAGCGCGGGGTTTCCCGTCCCGGAAACTCCGTGGTTTCCGCAGCCGGAATTCGCGCCGGCGCCCTGGCATTCGCGGAAGGGCTGCGTCAGGGTGACATGAATCTTGTCACGCCCCCCTACGACGGTCTCGAGATGGGAGGCGGCTTTCTTCACACGTACAATCCGGAGCTGAATACGGATCCGAACGTCATTTTCCCGTCGAGCAAGCTCTTCCCCGCCGACCCGCAATTGCAGGCCATGCAGTTTGCGGTGGATGCCGTGGACAGCCGCGACAGCGGCCATGGCCGGAGTACCTTGACCACCGAGCGCGCCGACCTGGTGGCGGACGATATCATTCCCGGATTCGACATCCCCGATCCCTGGCCCCGCCCCGGTGATTTGAACGCCCGCGAGGCCATCCCCGCCGAAGCGCTCATGCCCCTGGAAGAGGTGCAGGAATACGCCAGGAAGACCCTGGACATTGGCTCCGCCACCGGCGATGAAAAGCGCCTCGAAGCCACCGACGACTGGTGGCGCAACCTTACCCTCCATCCGGAAACCGCCGCCGACGGCACCCCCGTCAACGTCTACGAAGAACGCCACATCAGCTACACCACCACCGGTGTCGAAGCCATCCGCATCAACGAACTCATGGTCCGCCCCGTTCGTCGCGTCGAAGCGGAGATGGAATCGGGGACGAACAGCCTGTTGGATCCCGCCCCCGCCATTCTGGGCCTGGATGGCGTGATGCCCGAGTTCGGTTTTCAGCGTGCTTCGACGCCTTCGCCGGGCGGAACGCCTCCCGACACCCCATGGACCCTTTTCGGCAATGGCGTGCTGGGTTCGGGATCGGGATTGGTCGAACGGGCGAATTCCGGTTTCGCGGGCTACAACGTGGGTGGGGGCACAGTGCCCGATATTGCCCAGTTCATTTTTACCGCCACGGACCCGTCGGACACGGTACCGGACGGGCTTCCCCCGGGCCGCTACTACCTGACCATGAAGGGGGCCGTGGACGGTCAGGCTCCGGGCACCGCTGATGGACAGGTCCATTATTCGATAAAGTATGTTGACGTGGCGAATGGGGGACCCACCATCCTCGATGATGTGGCTGCCGGCTTGCCTGGTTACGCCCTCGCTAACTGGCAGTTCCTGCCCGGCGCGCATACGGCCAGCCGGCCGGGTGAACGTGCAGGCTGGATGTTCTTCGACGGCACCCCGCTGGTCGATCCGCTCAACGGCGACAAGCCCGCCCCGTCGCTTGGTTATTTCAGCGAGTGGCCTCCCGCCGCCAGTTTCCTCATGGTTGATAACCCGGCCGCGCCCAACGTGAGCGCGTGGGGCCGGGTCTGGCTCTCCGACCCCTTCACCGATGCCAACCTGGACGGCTTGGACGATGTCACCTTCGAGAGTATCACGGTCGAATTCATGCCCTTCGACCTCGCCAGTTCCGGGAATGTGACATTGAACGATACGGCGTCCGCCTTCAGTGTGGCCGTTCCCATGGGCGCGGCGACCCGCTTCACCTATAACGATGCCGATCCCTCCTTCTGGGCGGGCCTCCGCACGGCTTTCCTGGATGGGACCCTGCAGGCAAGCGTGAGTGGCCTCGATGCCGGGAATAACCCGGTTGTGCTCCTCGGTACGGCCCGCAACGACCCGCAGGCGCATCGAAGTCCCTATCCCGATTACACGACGAACACGGTCAGCATCCCCCGTCCCGAATCGGGCTTCGCGCTCTGCGTCGCCATTGAGAATCCCGTGCCGGGCCAGGAGCTTGCCATCGATTTCTTCGAGTTCTCCCAGGAACCCGATCACGAGTATATCGAGTTGGTCAACATTTCCGATGAGCCGGTGGATGTGAGTGGTTGGGAGTTGGAGGTGGGAATCCCCGACCGCGACGGCGTGCTGCCCGACCCCTTTAAGTCCTTGTGGAAGGTGCCCGACGGCACCGTGGCGGCGCCAAAAGGGCGGCTGTTGCTCAGTTTCGACGGTAACCGGAACCAGACGGCGGAGTCGAAGTTCGACCGTTACCATGCGCCGTTGGGCCAGGGTAAGGTGAACAAGATTGCCTCCAATGGCATCGGTCTCGCGGCGGGCGGTGTCTTTGGCGGCGACGCCATCACCAACTTCCTCGACATCATGGACATCACCGTACCGCCTATCCTGGATATGTCCCGCACCTATGACCCGGCCGGTCCCACTGATTTGCGCCAGTTCTACGATCCCACGGGCAGTGTCTTTGACCGGCGCGACGTGGTCAATACGGAGGGATTCAGTCTTTACCGCGACTACGTGGACAACAACGGTGACGGCGTGACGACCGCGCCCTACGTGGTGCCTCAGCGCGACGCGCTGCTGGATCAGAATATGCCGGCGGACCCGAATGATTTCGCATGGGCGCAACTGGCCAGGGACCTGAACACGCTCGCGGAGATTGATTCGGATCATGTGCTGGCCGAGGATGAGCAGTTATCGACCCGTGGCGGCGCCACTTCGAGCGGTTCAAAACCCTGGGATCGCATCGTGCCCCTGCGCAGCATCCAGCTTGAGTTGGATCCCGCCGATTCCCCCTGGGATCCCGGCGCGGCCCGCCAGACCCTCTACCAGGTAACCAGCGTGGACGACGTGGCGCGGCTGGTGCTGCGCGGCGGGGTGCTGCCGAATTACCCCGAGCACGACGGCATCGACAACGACGGCGACGGCGGTTACTTCACCTCCGATGGCGGTGATTACGTTCGCGGAACGCTGGAAAAAGACATGATCGACAACGATATGGATGGTCTCATCGACGAGACCTCCATTTCCACGGGCCCGCCGGTGGTCATCGACCTTGATCCGCTTTTGAGCGAAGGGGTGGACGAAGGCCGTCAGCTTTTGGGGCGCAATTACGGCGCTGGCTCCTTCGAGCCGGGCACCGTTCCCATCCGTTTTTTTGATGACAGGGCCACCCATGAGAACCTCCTTTTCCAACTTGACCAGGTGGATGGTAAGCCCGAGGATATTCTGGTGAAGCTCTTCGGTGGCGGCTCACCGGTCGATATTCTTCCCTTCGGTGTAATGGCCATGGGCGGGAAATACGCATTCGGGGTCCAGGCCCTGCCCGACATCGCGGCATCCGAAGAGTCGCCCCAGGGCGTGCGGACCCTCGGGTACAACACGCCCTATGTGAATGGTGTTATTGAAGAACCTGAAATTGCCCCCTACCTTGGATCCGACGCGGATCCGCCGGACTGGAAGGCCTTCGTCGAACGGCGGTGGTATCCCGGCGACAACGTCATCGTTACGCTCTATGAAGGTCAGGCCTCGGAGGGCAAGGTGGCCGACCGGGTGACCTACCGCGAACTCGACGTGACCAACCGCACCGTCGATGATATCGCGCCGAACCCCTATTTTGTGGATTCGAACGGAAACGGCGTCTACGATTCCGGCGATGGCGCTTACTTTGGCCTGAACCCGAACTACCCCAGCCTGTGGGCGCCCGACCAGATGGGCCTGGATTTCTACCGTTCCCTGGAACGTAAGAGTCCGCTCTACAATGGCGACCGCTTCGGTACGGAAAACCGCTGGCAGGCCACCGACGGCAATTACGACGACTGGTCCGACAGCCTGAGCTGGTTCGAACAGTGGCTTGAGACCGATCCCAATGCCGCGCAGCCGACCCGTTGGGTGCGGGCCGATCAGGCCAATACCGATATCCCCTTCACGACCGGTCGCCTCGCCTCTATCAACACCGATTTGGGCAAGCGCTTCAATGCCCGGCTCTTCGGGCATGCCATGGCGGGATCGCCCCTGCGCATGAACACGGCGGAACGCCTGAGTGAGAATCCGAAAGACCTGATCAAGACCCTCGATATCGACGTGGCCCTGGGTTTCAGTGATCCTGATTTCAACCTGCGGCGGGATGATCAGTTTCCCGGCCTGGAGGATAATCCCGATTGGTCCGCCGCGAAGGCCGTGGTGAAAGACCGTCCTTTCGAGAGTCCCGGCGAGTTGACCCGGTTGTCCCATTTCGTGATCACCCACACCATGGTCAACACCAGCGATGTAGCCGCGCCCCTTTTCCGGCGTGTGCTGGACTCGACCCAACTCAACCTGCCATTCATCTGGCCCGGCGCCAATCCCGTGGTCACTCCGCAGGACACGCGTTTTACCCACGAAGTGGCCCTGCTCGGGCAGGACGAATTCGATAGTGTCGAACGGGGCAACATGCTGACCCACGCGGTGGACATGACGGCCCTGGAGAACACCATTCTCACCGTGGCCCAGGCTGACTTCACGCCCATCAACCCCGGCATGGTTTCCCGGTCGACCGATGCCTTTAATTTTGATCCCGACTGGCTCGAATGGGGCCTGCAACCCAATTTGGGTGCCGTGGTTTCCGCGCCGGTGGCCTGGACGCCGGTCTTCCTGTTCGCCATGGCGGGCGACAACACCCTCCCCTATCCATCGTTCCCCGATGGGCGCTCGCCCGGTTTGAACATCGATCCCGTGCCGCTGTTCAACATCGACTACCAGGGGAACATGGTGGGCGATCCGTTCTTCGCCGGGATGTTTACCGACGAAATGGCGGCCCGCTGGCCGCTCGGGAAGCGTACCGTCATGTACGTGGCCGAGAACGACGGCAGCACCGACCCCGGTGAAGCGCTCTTCACGTGGGATGGGGCCGACGGCCTGGAGAATGGCGAGTATATCCTCTACATCGGCACCTTCACCCCCGATCTGGCGAAACGCCTCGACACCGCCCGTGACGCCATTGGCAACGTGGCCCAGCAGGAATTGGTCAACGCGGGGGTCTTGGCCGTGCCTCCGAACGAGGACTTTACCTTTTTCGATAACCGGACCGAATCGCTTCTGAGCATGGACCCCGCCTTGACGCCGCCCGGCAACAGGCGTTATGACCCGCAATTGGCCGTGCAGGTGATCACGGACCCCGCGTCCGCGAGTGGCGTGGTCTGGCCCGCCGACGACCCGTCATGGAACAGCGCCACGGAACGCCGCAACAGCATCGGCCTGCCCCATCCGGACAGTTGGTTCACCGACAAGAGCAGCGCCCTTCCGGTAGGGCCCGACGGCTACATTTTTTACGGGAACAGCCTGTGGCAGCCCATTCCGGTGAAGGTGCGGGATAATTTCCTTGCCCTGCGCATTCGGAATGTGGGCGACCCCGGCCAGGTCGCCGTGGTGTCTCACGTGGTCCTGGCGCCGCGCAAGCGCGTGCCGGGTCGAATCAACGTGAACACCGTGGCCGACCGGACGCCCCAGCGCGATGACGACAAGGAGTTGTGGAATGCCCTGCTGGGCCTGCCCGCCCTGGTGAATTTGCCCGAGGAAATTGACCCGCCCGCGCAGTTGAATGAATTCGGTATTGCCTACGATGATCTGCCGGGACCGGCGCTTGCTTACGACGCACACCTGGGCCTGTTGGACGCGGTCAGCCCTGCCAATGATGCTTTCCGTCCCCGGCCCGGCCGTGACCCCGATTTTGATCCAGGCACCCTGCCCAGTTTCATGACGAACTGGCCCGTGCCCCTTCGGCGCTACCTCAACCGAAAGCCGCTCCTTCTTCCCGCCATCCAGGGCGAAGGTGGCGGCAGCCAGGCCGTCATTGCCCCGGACTACCTGCTCTTCGGCGAGGAATGGCTCACGCGACCCACCGGTATGACCGTCTCGGACTTCCGGGAGGTGCGTCGCCGTTACGCGGCGCAGCGGCTGGCCAACCTGATGACCTATGGCCGGGCCGAACACGTGGACGGCCGCTATTACGAGAAGGTCAGCGATTTGGCGCGTGACGCCAGCGGTTTCGTGCCGCCCCAGGTGGAGGCCGAGTATTTCCGGGAGGGGTATGCCTCCCTGCGCACGAACGCACGGGATCTTGCCGTCTACCCCCTCAGCAACGAGGGCGACAGCGAACGGCGTTTCGACGAGGTGGCGGAACGCTTCCGGCGCATGGCCAACCTCGTCACCACCCGGTCGGACGTGTTCGAGATCATCGTGACCGTGCAGGCGGGATATGGCGTGGACGCCAATGGCGATGGACGGTATAACTACCGCAGTGCCGATGAGTTCGTGGTGACGGCGGAGAACAAGACACGACTGGTCTATGAGCGGCGTTCGCCCTCCGATCAGTCCGGGAGGCCGCGCGATTGATTGGGCATGATGCAGGGTTTCATCACGATGCCTTCGGGCGCCGGCGGGGCGAAGTAGGAGGTCGTATGCAGTATCACCAAGTCATCTGGAGAGTCGCTTCGATGGCGGCGCTTATCATCGCTTTGTCGGCCCCCGCCCTCGCGCTGGACATCCTCAAAGGCGAGGACGTTATCCAGCAGATAGCGGACAATATCACCACGGGTGGCGAAGTGGTGGTGCTGGAAGGACCGGAAGACGAGAATGGCGTCGAGACTTATAGTCTAAGTGAAACGCTGGTGGTGACGCAGGATATTTCTCCCCTCACCATCGAGGGAGCCCGAACCTCTTCCGGGACCAGCCCGGACAACATTCTCCCCAACCAGATCGTGCTGGAGGGCGCCGATGGCCCCGTGATCGAGGTCGAAGAAGGGGCCGTACTCATTCTGCGCAATCTCGCCGTCAGCGGCGGCACCATCGGCGTCTCCGCCCTGAAGGACGCCACCGTCACGATGGAGCGCTGTTACATCAACGGCACCGGGGCCGAGGGCCTCTACTTCACCGAGAACCGGGAAACCACGGTCAAGAGTACGGCCATTGTCGGTTGCGGCGGCGATGGGGTCTATATTGACTCCGGGTCCGTGACCATTTTCCAGTGTACCATCCTCGACAACGGCGGCGCGGGGGTGAACGCCGCGGCCGGTACGCCAGAGGTCTATGCGAATATCGTCTACAATAACGTGGTCGGCCTCAGGGGCGGCGGCATGGACGCCCAAAACAACTGGGTCTTCAAGAACCGCTGTGCCGGCGGCGAGGTGACCACGGGCAGTTTTCCCCTGGAATCCGAGCAGGTTGTGGCCGATCCAAGGGCGGATACGGGGGCGGGCTGCGGCAGTTATTGGTTGGACGGCGATGAATTGACCATTGAAATCGAGCATAATCTGCCCGACGCCGTGGACGCCACGCTGATGATCGGCGCGGCGGGCGCGGAGGGTGTTCCCCTTGATACCTTTTCCAGCGCGGACTCGATTGCCTGTGGCACCTTCACCCTCGACAGCGCCGGCAGGGATGCCTTCGATGCCGGTGATCTGTACGTGATCATCACCAGCGCTGCCTGGCCCGCCGGACATATCCGGGGGCAGATCACCGAAGGCGCCCAATGCGTCACCGAGCGCATCGACTTTCCCCTGGACGCCGAGCAGGTGGTGTCCGCGCTGAGCGCCTCCACGTCCATCGCTTGCGGATCGCTGCTGCGCCTCCACGACGAAGTGACGATCAGCATCGACCACGACGTGGCGGACCCGGTGGCGGTCACCGTGGGGGTTGCCGCCGCGGGAAGCCCCGAGGCCCCGCTGCCCCTCTGGACCTTCGACGACGCCACCGCCATCCCGCTCTCGCAAACCTTCGCGCTTAGCGCCACCAGCGAGCAGGACCTGGCGGACGGGAACCTCTATGTCCTCATGACCAGCGCGGCCCAACCCCTGGGCGACGTGCGCGGCCAGATCGAGGCCGGCGCCACCGCCTGTGCCGCCACGGTGTGGGATTTCCCCCTGGACGCCCCGCAGGTGATCGAGCAGCCCAGTACTTCATCATCCACCGGTTGCGGCCACCTGTTTTTGAGCGGAACCGACGAGGCCACGCTGACCATTTCCCACGACGTGACCGATCCGCAACTGGTCGAGATCCGGCAGGCGCTTTCGGGGGCCACCGGCCCCGTGATCCGCACTTTCGCCGTGCCCACGGCCACGCCCCTGCGGGAACACTTTACGTTGACCCCCGCGGAGGTCACCGCGTTGAATGCGGGTGAGCTTTACATTCGCATCACCAGCGCGGCCTTCCCCACGGGGGACATCCGGGGACAGATTGAGGACTCCACCTGTCCCTCGGCGGGCGACGGCGGCGGGGGCTGTGGTGGCGGCGGCGGGGGGGGGACTTCCGATCCGGATTGCGATTACGACGTGGGCAATCCCGGCGAAGTGACGCCCGTCAATCCCGTGGCCCCGGATACCGCCGAGATCGACGCGAACGGCGATGACCCCGAGGACTTTTTCGTGAGCGGTGTTTGGCGCGGTGACCTGGCGCTGATTAAGCGGGCCAATGACACCGTGGGCGGCACGAGTGTGGACCTCGACCCCCACCCCGATGTGGTGAACGACTTCGAGAACGAGCTCCGTGTCGCGGGCACCAACCTCGAGGTGGGCGCCGACGAGTTCAACGGCGTGGCGGCCGCTGGTCTATGGACGGTCTGTCGCATCACCAGTACGGGCCGTGACATTACCGTGTACGTGGAAGTGGAAGGCCTTTCCCTCGTCGATGCGGAGATCTTCGTCGAGCCTCAGGGGAAAGGGGTGGACATTATCACCGGGGTGCCGGACGTGGACTACCTGGTGGTCCCGGTCACGCCGGTCAGCAACGTGTCACCCCGTTTCGGCCGGGCCGACTTCACCGTGCCCGGGGAGATTGGCACCAGCGGTTTAAGCTGGGACGGCGAGGCGCTGGTCTATCTGCGTATTGTCGGCACGGGGGCGGGGATTTATGGTGGGCCGAACGGCGACTTCACCACCGACCCGCCTGTTTGGCCCACCCTGGCCGACCGAACCTTCATTGTCGATTCGCTGCCCCCCGTGCTGGTGGAGCAGGGCACGGGCCGCGCCCACGAGTACATCACGTCCTCCGATGGGCTTATCGCGCCGGCCTCGCCGGATTATCCCACCGGTTGGGACCCCGCCATCCGCGTGGTACCTTCCAGCGGCGGCACCTTTCACAACGAGTTCCGCGATCCCCAGGCCTTCTTCAACGTGCAGACCGGAACCATGGATTTCACCGTCAGCGTGCTAATCGAGGATCCCCGCCCGCCTTCGGGCGCGGTGGCCTCGGGTTTCCTCGACAGCGTGGCGTTGGCGACCACGGGATTGGCGAGCCGCACCGCCCCCGCGGAAATGACCGTGTCCGATCTGCTCTACGAGGACAACCTGGACGTGCCCGGCACCGTGTGGCTGGGCTATGACGGCGAGAATACGCGTGAATTCAATGCCATCGCCAATGCCGGCAGCGCATCCGTGACCTTTAACCTTGCGCAGGGTCTTACCTCCGAAAGTATTTTGGCCACGTGGATCTTCACCGGCGTGCCCTACGTTCCCGGGTGGCACGTGGTGCTGCGCATCAAAGCCATGGACCTCGCCGGCAACCGGATGGAGGCCGTGCGTCCGCTGCACCTGTGGTGGATGCAGGAGGCCGTTGGAGAGCTGACTTCCGAGCCCTCCGGCGAGGTGAGCGATCCTGCCTTCGGATGGCGTCTGGCCAACCGAAGCGACGAGCCCGACGATCCCGCCCCGGCCTCGCCCATCGCCCGCTTCGCCCTGTTCCGCCTCGAAGCCGACAATTCGCTGACCCCCGCTTTTACGCCCAACGGCTGGAGCGTCTGGACCTACGACCGCACCATTACGCGGGCCACCTACGTGGGCGATGTGGGCGGCCTCGCGGACCAGACACTGGGCCAGGTGATTGATCGCTTCGCCAATCCCGGTGACACCCTGCGCCTCTTCCTGGTCGCCGCCGATGAAGCGGGCAACGTGCAGGATCCCGGCGTCGTTTCACCGGACTGGGCGGAGTGGGTCCATGCCGGGGACGTGCGCACCGTGGACACGGACGTGCGCGCCCGTTTCTGGCACAACGTGACCCACGAGCGAAGCGGCTCTGATCCCGCCACCTGTGTTGAAGTGGACCCGGTGTTCATTGCCCGGATTGATTTGGGGCGTGAACGTGATTTTGGCGGCAGCACTGAGATCCCCCTTCCGCCGGAAAATCCCGGACAATTCTCCAAGCGCGTCGAGGCGGGCATCACGATTTCCGTCAACGCCCCCGGTATCGGCGGCAACTTTCTTTCGGGCGCCGTCTGGAATCTGTCGGAAGATGGACGGCTCGTGGCACGGGGCGCCATGATGGATTTGGACAATAGTGGTGAGATGTACCTCCAGGTTCCGGAGGATTTGCTGTCCTATTACGGTCAGGGACATGTCGCGAACCCCGAGCTGGTTGCACTCACCGGGCCCAACGGAACGGTGCTGAATGGCGCCGACATCGATCTGAACCCGGTGCAGCCTCTTCCCAATGCCCTGGACTTCCTCAACGCCCGGTCGGTTACCGTCGAGTGCGGCTGCAATGGCGGGTACACCCCCGACCGTCTGGGCGACGACGGGCATTTTGAGCAAGAGGTGAATTGCGAGGGCGACGCGGAAGCCCCCCATCGCCGGCGTCGGGTTACTTACGAATTAACGGTGTGGGGAATGGCGTTGAACGCCGATTACACCACGGCGGCACGGGATGAATCCCCCTCGACCATTCGTTTCGTGGTGTATCCGCCGGGACAGGGCGGCGGTAATGAACAGGGCGTAAAGGAGTTTACCCGCGAATAAGCGGGTGGTATGGCGGTGCGATGGGGAGCGCGGGCATGGCCGGGCGTGATGTAATTTTGGACTGGACAGATGAGGGGTGGGAGGCGTATCCTGAAGGCATGGGAATCAGCGCGGACTCTGGACAGGCGTGGCGGCCACGGTTCAAGTGGGCCTTTTCGGGGGCAATCCATAAACTGTTGTCAATCGCGTTTATATCTTGATAACGCAATTAGTCTATACTACAATAACTGTCAAGGGTTTACGGAATTCGGGTCGGATGGCATATTATCAGTATTTACCATCCTGTAAGGAAAAGAGTTGATCGCGGTGTGACGGGGGCGCCTCCTCCAGGGGCCGCAGCTTCGGATTCACCAAGATGGGGTAGGTAGCGATGGCCACCATGAAGATAGGCCGTGGGAAGAAGCGGCTCGTACTGGACATTGGCTCAAGTGCCGTCCGGCTGTGTGAGATTACGCAGACGAAGACCGGCTATCAATTGAGTAAATACTTCCAGCGCGAATATAGTTCCGACCCCAACATCCCCGAGGAGGAAGCCAAGCAGACCCGCATTGCGGCTGTGAATGCCCTGCTGAAGGAAGCCAAGGTCTCCACGAAGAAAACCATCTTCGGCGTTCCCGGCCAATCGGTCTTCACCCGCACCCGCGCGCTTCCGCCCGTGCCCGAATACAAAGTCACCCAGATCGTCAAGTACGAGATTCAGCAGCAGATCCCCTTCTCCCTCGACCAGATAGCCATGGATTACCAGGTGCTGGACCGCACCGACGCCGGTGGCTACGAGGTCATGATGGCGGCCATCAAGGTCGATGTGGTGGAGAAGCATCTCGACATTCTCAATGCCGTGAAGCGCAGTATCGACGTGGTCGATGTTTGCCCTTTGGCGGCTTACAACTGGTTGAAGCACACGGGCGAGTTTGGCGACCAGGGGGAGTGCGTGGCCCTCATCGATATCGGCGCCAGCACGACCGACATCGTGATTGAGCGCGAAAACCAGTTCCGCTTCACGCGGCCCCTCAATGTGGGGGGCAACGATATTACCCGCGCGGTGGCGGCGGCCTTCGATCTCAATTTCAAGGATGCCGAGCTTCTCAAGCGCCAGAAGGGCTTCGCGCCCACCGGCGATCCCCAGCGGGACGGCAAGGGGGGCGAGGTCATCGGCCAGGCGCTCCAGCGCATTGTCTCCGAGATCATGCGGTCTTTCGCCTTCTTCCGGTCCCTTCCCGGCGGTGGCGTGGTCAACCGCGTGGTATTGACGGGCGGGGGTGCCTGTCTGCGCAACATCGTTCCCTATCTCCAGCGCCAGTTGGGCGTGGAGATCCGCATCGCCCAGCCTTTGGCCGGCATCACGGTGACTCCCGGCGCCCAGGCCGTCAACGACGCGCCCGAGCAGGCCTGTGTGGCCCTTGGGTTGGCGCTCCGCTGTTGCGAGCGGGTTCCCATCGAACTCAACCTGATCCCCCCACGCGTCCTCGAGATTGCCCGCCGCAGGGAGCAGTATTTCTACTGGGCGCTGGTCGTGGTGACCCTGGTGCTCATCATGGCGTCGGTCATTCCCGTCAAGGCCAACGAGAACAAGCAGGTTCTGGCCCGCACCAACGAATTGACCCAGGTGCTGCGCCGGTACGACCCCGCCCTGGTTTCGAATCTGAAGCCCGGTGAACCCGTGCCCGAATCGGAACGAAAATCGGAGTTCCTCGCGGTGCGCAGTAAAGTACAGAACATGAAGAAGGCGGTGGACGCCCTCGATAACGCCGTGGTGCAGCGCACGTTTTGGCTGGATCAGTTGGAAATGATCAATGCTTCCCGCCCAGCGGGGAACAAGGTCTGGCTGAGCAACATTGAAACCAGCCGGCTGAAGAAGCAGGCCCGGCAGGATCGCGGCGGTCGCGGTGGCGGCGGTGGGGCGGATCCCATGGGCCTGATGGGCGGCCTCATGGGCGGCATGGGCGGCCTCATGGGCGGCGGCATGATGGGGGACGACGGGACCGGGGTCAGCAGTTCCGGTTTTCCGGGGATTCAAGGTACCGGGGGGAAAATGGGTGCTGAGGGCGGCATGGGCGGCATGGGCGGCCTCATGATGAATCCCATGGACATGATGAGCGGCGGCATGGGACGCGGTGGCGCCGAACGGGAAGCCCCGAAGATCAAGCGCCCCAACGGTATGAGCATTATTGGCTATGCCGCGGATGATCAGTCCATGCGCGCTTTTGTGGAGGAACTCAAGCGACAGACGCGCCGCACGGATAACGGCCTGACCCTTGCGGTGAAGGAAGTCTACTTCAACGAAGGGGCCGTGGAGCGCGTGGAGTGGAGCGCCCTTCGAAATGCCCGCACCAACGCCGGTTCGTATGGCCAGGGCGGCATGGGCGGCATGGGCGGCGCCATGCCGGGCGGCGGCACGGGCCTGATGGGGGGGATGGCCATGATGGGGGGCATGATGGGGGGAATGGGCATGATGGGCGGCATGGGACAATCCGCGGCCACCGCGCGCCGGATCAATCCCGCCAATGCCATTCTTGCCTTTACCATGCACGTGGAGTTTGATTTCGGCTACGCCATCGAGGATGATACCCCCGCGGGACCGGCGGCCGGTCCGGGGGCGGGCGGCATGTTTGGCATGCCGGGATTCGGAATGCCCGGAATGCCTGGCATGCCCGGGATGCCGGGTGCTCAAGGCGAGGGCGGGGCCCCGGGGATGCCGGGGATGCCCGGCATGTTTGGGATGCCCGGGGTGAACAGTGCCGCGCCGGCGGGAGGAACTGAGTAACCATGGGTTCCCTGACCAAAGGCAGAATCATCTTCGTATTGGTTTTAGTGGCCGCGTTTAGCGGGCTGGGGGCCTTTTACAAGTACTACTTTGAACCCAAGATGCAGGCCTATGACGCCGACATCAAGCTGAAGGAAGCCATTGAGCAGCGCTTGTCGGATTTAGAGACCACCTTTGACGGGTACGACCCCGCCCAGGCGGTGGCCGCGTGGCGGGCGCAAATCGAGCCGTGGACCCAGGCGCTGGACAGCCGAACGGGCTATTTCACCTATGCCGATTGGGAAGCCCACGAGGAATACCCCGAAGATGGTCCCATCCTGCGTTTCTGGTATGAGGAGACCGTCTACAACACAACCCAGGATTTCTATCGGGAAGTCCAGGAGAAATACCCCTCCTTCAACCTGTACCAGATGCCGGACTTGCAGTCGGCCCTGAACATCATGTCCGCTCAGGCCATGGATTCCAGCATCGACGAGGATCAGGTCAACGAGGAGCTTTCCCGGCTCTCCATCGGCATCAACGCCTGCCGCCTGTTATTGGAGGCGAAGGCGGGCGCCATTCGCGGCATTTCGCTTTGGCCCGAGACGAAAGTGGACCGCAAGACGGGGTTGATCAAACGGACCATCGGGCTGGCGTTTACCATGGAATTGGGCGATTTCGCGGAGCTCATGGAGCAACTTCGCACGGCGGACAATTACTTTAACGTGGATGCGCTGAAGCTTTCTTACCCGTACATCGCGTATGAGGTAAGGCCGCAAATTGAGATCGAAATGCTGCTGACCCAGGCGCGCTACGAAGGGCTCGGTCAAGGCGGCGCCACGACGGGCGGTCCCGCCGTTGGTTTCGGCGGCCCCGGATTGGGTGGTTTCGGCGGCGGTTTCGGCGGCGGATTTTCCCTGGACGGCGGCCTGGGCGGATTCAATCCTTTCGGCGGGTTTGGAAACCAGAATATGCCCCCACCCAAGCCTCCCAAGTTTTATGAAAGGGCGTGGAAATGGTTCAAGCGAGTTGTTTTGGTCATGAATTAGGGGACACGCCGAGGTGGTAGTGGCGGTACAGGCGCGGTGGAGACAGCGCGGAATGGGAATCAACCGTGGATAAAATACGTAAGCTGGGCGTGTGGCTATGGCAATACAAGGAGCGTATTGTGCTCCTCATCGTTGTAGGCGTGCTCTGCTGGCGGGTATATACCGCTATCAATCCCCCGCCACCGCCCACGCCGACGGTTTTCCGGCCGCCCGTGGCGTTGGATAACGCCGCCGATCCCGAAGTGCTTCCGCCCACGCCGGGCGTGGCGCCCAAAACCCTTATACCGGTGGACCGAAAAGAGTTGGCGAAGCGCAATCCCTTTTGGTACTATGCCGATGGTAATGAGGGTGGAGAAAGCACCACGGCCCGCGCCGAAGATATCGATCTCGAATTGCGCGGCATTCAAAGCCTTCCCGATGGTACCCAGCGCGCCCGTTTGAGGACGAAGGGACGCACCCGGTACTACAGTGAGGGGGACGTATTCGGGCAGTTCAAGCTGCTTTCAATAGACTCGAAAAAGGGAACGGTGACGGTACGTGCCGAACAATTCAAGGATCCCATAACCCTCAGCAAATAATGTTTCCGGGGTTTGCGTATCCTTGTTCCAGTTCGGTATATTGCCAAAAAAAGTGGAAGGATGACACCGTAATGAGTACAGGTTACATGCGAGCCATCGCGGCAGGCTGGCTGATTGTCCAGTTGATGATTTCGCTACCGGCGATAGGGCAGCAAGCCTCCAGCTCCGCGCAGCCCGGTTCTTCGGGGGACGCGACGGAGATCTCGTCGGCGGAGGCCCATTTCCGCCAAGGTGTCGTTTTTTACAAACAAGAGCGATATCGGGAAGCCCTGACGGAATTCAACCGTGCCATCGCCCAGGATCCCGGCATGCGAGAGGCCAAGGAATTCCAGATCAAGTGCGGCAATCACCTCCAATACGCCGCGGTTGGACAGGACCTGGGAAACGATCAGGCCTTTGAAACGCTCGATGCCGAGGCCATTGCCGCCCAGATGGAGACCCCCCAGGTTTCCGCCGAGGAACTCAAGCGGCAGGCCATCGCCGAGCAACTTGACTGGGCCGCCCGATACGTTGAGAACCAGCGCTACGACGTGGCCGTTGAGATCTATCAGCATGTCCTGCAGATGGATCCCAAGAATATCAAGGCACGGGATGGGCTGGTGACCGCGACCAAGGGCAGGAGCCAGCAGGCCATTGACGAGGCGCAGCGCCAGGTTGCCATGGACTCGCAGAGCATCCGTGAGTTCATTGAAAAATCAAAGCAGTTGCCCGAAGGGGCCGGTCCAACCGGATTGAAGCCGTATAGTATGGCCGTTCCGGAAATCGCGGATGAACGCGTTGTCGAAGAGACCGTCAATCCCATCGAGGTCACCCTTCAGTCACCCGTTAACATCGAGTTCGAGGACACCCATCTCCAGGATATTGTTGAGTTCATACGCGATTACTTCGATCTCAACATCCGTATTGACGAGCGTGCCGTGGCTCCCCCCCAGCCCGAGGAAACCCAGACCAATGCCCAGGGTAACCAGTTTCCCGGTGGACCCGGCGGCGGCTTTCCCGGCGCGGGGGGCGGTTTCCCCGGTGCGGGCGGTGGTTTTCCTGGTGCCGGGGGCACCTTTCCCGGAGCCGGTGGCGGCGGTGGGATGCTCTTCCCCGGCGCGGGGGGCGGCTTTGGTGGCGGCACCGGTGCGGGCGGTTTTGGCGGGCAGAACCTTCGGCCCGAGGATGTGGATGATTTTTACGGCGTCAAATCCACCGGTATTGTGACCTACATCAATTTGCAGGATGTGCCGTTGAGCGACGCACTGAAAGCTATTCTTCGTCCTTTGGGTCTTGCCTACGCGGTGGAAAAGAACTTCGTGATTATCAGCAAGCCCGAGATCCTTCTGCGTGAATCCTTTGAAGAGATTGCAACCCGGTATTACGAGCTGCGTAATATCGGCGCCGAAACCATGTTCAAGGTCGTTTTGCAGAGTCCCGGTGGTGTAAGTGGCGGCGGTGGCGGCTTTGGCGGTGGTGGTGGCGGCTTCGGCGGCGGCGGTGGTGGCTTTGGCGGCGGTGGTGGCGGCTTCGGCGGCAGCAGCGGCGGCGGTTTCGGCGGCAGCAGTGGCGGCGGTTTCGGCGGCAGCAGTGGCGGCGGCTTCGGCGGCAGCAGTGGCGGCGGCTTCGGCGGCAGCAGTGGCGGCTTCGGCGGCAGCAGCGGTGGCGGCTTCGGCGGCAGCAGCGGTGGC
>JAJRTN010000038.1 GCA_024278275.1 Candidatus Hydrogenedentota bacterium | reverse complement strand
TCGGGTCGTAGTCGATGCTGGTGGCGTAAATGTCGGTGATTTTCTGGTAGAAACGCCGCTCCGAAGTGCGGATATCCTGAATCCGGCGCAGCAGTTCCTCAAAATAGTCAAAAGGCTGGTCGGGGTTCTTGAGACGCTCGTCGTCGAGGACGAAGCCCTTGACGATATACTCGCGTAGGCGCTGTGTCGCCCAGATCCGGAAGCGGGTCGCAACGTGGGATTTGACGCGGTAACCCACCGAGATGATCATGTCGAGGTTGTAGTAATCGAGGTTCCGCCTTACCTCCCGTTTCCCCTCGCGGCGAACCGACAAGAATTTCTTGTGAGTTGCTTCCGGGGCCAATTCGCCTTCTTCGTAGATGCCGAGGATATGCTGGCTGATGTTCTGCTGCGTGGTCTGAAACAGTTCCGCCATGAGCGGTTGGGGCAACCACACCGTCTCGTTTTCCAGGCGCACGTCTATCTTGATCGTGCCGTCCTCGGCCTGATACACGAGAAATTGGCTCTTCGCCGGCAGGCTTTCATCCGTCATTCTTCCGAAAACTCCATCGCCGCGAACGACAACCGCGCCGTCACCGCCCCCGACAGATCAAACGTCAACGTAACCCTATTCCGCGCATACGCCAAATCCGACACCGGGTCCACCATCCGGATCGCGATGCCCTCCGGCTGATTCGTCAGGTCAATGCCGGGACCGTCCTGCTCAATGCTTGTGGGTGGAATGTTCATGATTATCCCCTACGCCATCCACACTTCGGGCATTCATGGGTTGCACCCACCATATCCCTGAACTCCTCGGCAATCGGTCTCATGTAGAACGGTTTGGATTTCGTCGAACAGTTCAGGCAGGTTGGAACGTCCCCGGGCGCATGAGACGCTGCGGAAGACCACTCCAGAATCTGAGCTTCGAGTTCTTGGATGCGCTGTTTGAGGGTGGATACTTCCTCCCTCAAGCCGATATTTGTCTTGTGAAGTTCAGCTTCCTCTGCCTGAAGGCCCAGGATCAGCGATTGGATCGCATTCAGTTCTTCCGCCAACTTGCGATCCCGGACACGGTTAGCAAGCTGTGTTACCAGATCTATCAAATCCCTGATATCACCCATTTTTTCCTCTCCCTATAACGACTACGCGGACTGTAGCATCCCTCTCGTACTGCTTCATGGCCCATCACGAGCCAACCCGGTTTGCCCGACATCGACCGAGATCCCAACGCGGAGGATCTCACGAAGGGCTACGAGGTACCTTGTTCGCGGTGTCAAGACGACGATGGATCAGGGATGCAATTGTGAGAAGGTCCAGTGCGTCAGCTTCAGAAATCGGCCAAGTGTGCTCGGGTTGGTGGGCCGTCGGATTACGGAAGGCACCGAACAAGCCCTTCATCAGATTTGCCACGCCTTTGTGTTCGCTCTTCTCGCTATCAGTTCGAAGGGTATTGAATGCAAGCAAGGGATACCCATTCTTCGGAATGCCGAACGCCTCATCCACCAACCGCACGCCATCGGATAACAGTTCGCTCTTCTGTCGAAGTTTCTCCGCCACGCTTTTGGCTGCCTCAAGCACGGCATAGAAGAAGTCCCGTTGGAGAAAGCGTGCCTGGCAGACCTTCAAGACATCCGCGTGGACACCTCGCCGCTGCAACTCGACTCGCAGCCGATTGGCTCGCCCCTCGGCCTCTGACAGTGTTTTCGCGGCTTCGACCTTTCGCAGTTTCCCATTGTTGTCCAGCGAATAGCCCAGAAGTGCAAGCAGTTGGTTCAGGGCATCGCGCCGCTCTTCGAATTTGTCTGTCTGACCTGAGTATCGAACAGGATTCATCGCCGTCTCGATAAACTGGCAAATGTTCGCCCCGTGTCCATCGCTGTTTTGCTTGGCCCCGAGCGCATTGAAGAGGCGCTTCCATTTCGTAATAGAGGGATCTGGGTCTTGGATATGTTCCTGTGTGAGCAAGTCCCCGATTTCTAGACCCGTTAGGCCCTTTTCCGTATTCCCCAGCACCTTGCAGATGGCTATGAGTTGGCTCCTGTTGAGTACGGCAACGGTTCCCATTTCAGCCTCCTTATTCCAACACGATTCATCTTCCTTGCATACACTTTTCGGTCAGGCTTTAGTGCATTTTGTCCCCTGAAGTCGCAGTTTTCTTCTGTCGCACGCGGCGTTTCTTTTTGCCCGCGTCCGAGGGAGCAAGGGGGGCGGTCAGCGCTTCGTAGCGTGGGAAAAGGTATTCGACGCGTTCGCGTTCGCTGGTGAACTTTGCTCCGCGATAGCAGCGGTCCACGGCGCGGTCGAGGGTTTGATGGGCATTCAGGAGCGGAGCGGGCATGTACAGGGGATCGTAGAGATCGGCCAAGGTCGATCCCCCGTCAAGATACCCCTGGCGCGCATCCAACACCGCTTGCGCGCAGCCCTCAACTTTGGATCGTTGCGCCTCGGTCGCATCCACCGGCCACGGGAAGTTGTTGTAGACAAGTTTCGCCGAGTAACGATAATCCGATTTCAGCCGACCGCAAACTTGCCGCACCCAAGCCATGTGCATGGCGCTGGTCAGCACGCCGAAGTGGTAGAGGGTAGCACCATTTGAAATGAAACACAGGTCACTCACGAGTATGCTTGGATCCAAATAACCTATGGGGATGTAGGGGCGGCGCTCAGAAGAGACTTTTGGGATTACAAGAAAGCTCCCAGTCGGGAAATTCTCGACGTGGAACCGCCGTGGAGTCTCTGCCAGTCTCTGTGTGGGCGCGCTCGTGCTGGCCAATCGAATGGCCCGAACTTCTTCGATGCGTTTGCTGCATTCGGGCAATTGGCGAAGCTCGTTGGGCGCGGCGTCACCCAACCAGAGACACCAGCGATTGTAGCCGTGCAGGAACTCCTTTGAACCGATCCAGGGTCTGAAGAACGGGCGTGCCCCTGGTTCCTTCTGCAAGAATTCAGCCACTTCTTCATCATCGAAAAGATACCTGCCCCCGTCAATCGGCTTATTGCCAATGCCGATCCCGGGGACATCGCACAGCGGTTGGGAACGGTTACGGATCGTTACGTCACCCGCTTCCACAAGATAGGGATTCACATTGCGAACGGCAACGGCGGTCGGCTCACCGTTGATGTCCTCGTATTCGAATATCTGCTTGTCCGCCACATCGTGCAGACCGAAACCGATGATCACCACATGTACGTGCGCCCGGCCTCTCGCTTCGCTCTGCCAGGAGAAAGTACGGTGTGCGAAATGGATCTTCGCCCCATGGCGAAAGAGTTCATCCCACAGTACGCCCACCTGTTCGCCCTGTGAGATCGAATTGGTCGAAACGAATGCACAGCGAATGCTGGTGGCCTTGATGTATTCAACCGCGCGGATGTACCAGAGCGTAACGTAATCCAGCAATCCGCTGCCCCTGACATGGCCAGCCAAGCGCCTCACATCGGTCTTCTGCTCGGGATTCTGGTACTTCGCCCCGATAAAAGGCGGATTGCCGAGAACATAGGAGCATTCCTCGGCGGGCAGCAGATCGTTCCAGTCCATACGGAGCGCATTGGCACAACGGATATGTGGGGTCGCCTTGAGCGGGATGCGCTGGAATATGTTGCCGGTGCTGAGGCTGAGTTCGGTGTTCATCTGATGGTCGGTGAGCCAGAGCGCGGTCTCGGCGATGCGCGCGGGCCATTCGCCGATCTCGATGCCGTAGAACTGATCCACATCGACGTTGGAGAGCTTGAGCGCTTCGCCGGCGGGGAGTTCATCGTGCCACGTATCAAAGTCATGGCGGAGCTTGAGCACGTCGAGTTCGAGGCGACGTAGCTCGCGGTAGGCGATGACCAGGAAATTGCCACAGCCACAGGCGGGGTCGAGAAACTTGAGTCTTCGCAGCTTCTCCTGAAACTGGACGAGGCGGTTGTCCCGGTGTCCTTTCCGCGTGTCTTTGCTGATCTGGTCGAACTCGGCCCGGAGTTCGTCGAGGAATAGGGGACGAATGAGCTTGAGAATATCCCGCTCCGAGGTGTAATGCGCGCCGATCTGGCGGCGTTCCTTGGCGTCCATGATCCCCTGAAAGAGCGAGCCAAAGATTGCGGGCGAAATGCGGGACCAATCAAAGCGGCAGGCGGCCAGAATACGGTTGCGCATGTCGCGGTTGAAACCGGCGGTGTGGAGCGCGTCCGCGAAGAGCTCGCCGTTGATGTAAGGGAACTCGGCCAGGTCCTCGTCGAGATTGCGGACGCGCCGCTCGGGCGGGGTGTTGAGGACTTCAAAGAGGTGATTGAGTTGCGCGCCGAGATCGGATCCGTCTTCCTTGGTGTGGTTCTCGATGAATAGCTCGAATTGGGACGTCTCGAAAATACCCGTGTCGTCGGAAAAGAGGCAAAAAAGGAGGCGCACCAGCAGGCGTTCCAACTCCGCCCCCGTATAGTTGCCTTCCTCGATGGTGTCATGCAGATCGGCCATGATGCCCGCGGCTTCAAGATTGGCCGGATCTTCCTCGCCGAAGTGGTGCGTCTTCTGTCCGATGAAAAAGGCGAAGTGCTTGATGTGTTTGTGCAGGTCTTCAAGGGGAAACTCGAATACGCCGTCGCCTTCCACGGGCTCCAGATCGTAGAGGACGAATCGAGCGAAGTCGGAGACGACCACGTACCGGGGAATCTCGTCCTCGCGATTCGAGGATGCCAATTCCGTGATGTACTGAAACGCCTGCGACTCGGCCTTCGCCAGGGACTGCCCCGCGCTCTTGTGTTCCGCCAGCAGACGGCCCGGCCAAAACAGGTCAATCCGATGGTACGTCCCATTCAGGCTCTTGACCTTCTCCTCAAAAGACGCCAGGAGCCGACGCTGCTTCCCGAACACCATGAAGAAATCATTCCAGAAGCTCTGCGCCTCCGCCCGCTCATCACCCACACCGCGCCAATCCCGCGAAAACTGAATCGCGCGCTGCCGAATTTCATTCCATGAGAGCTTTGGCATAAACTGTGTCTTTCTAAGGGCTGACTACCAATATGACGCACGTGTGTTCAGCTTTCCAGGGCCGAGCCATTCTTTTGTTCCTTCGTGCTGTCAACACGGAAGTTTGCGACACCGACGATGCAGCCAATAATCCAGGTCAAGCCTGCCCTGATATGCTCCATATCGGTCTCCGTCAAATTCATGTCGTCAAGTGACTTGGGATGCGTGATCCTGTGGCGGACACTAAGTGCCTTCTGTAGATGGTCCCAGTTGGAGTATTTGAACGGTGCAGCGGGGTCGCGTCCACCCTTTTCTGCTATTGACCTGACCACCAGCGCAACTTCATTGAGAAACGGGAGTCGGTTTGGTTCAAGCTTAATCACGCCCGTTCTGTCAACCCGGGGTTTATCGTCGAGCAGTGCCGATATGAGGGTTACTTCCAACTCTCCGGAGGACATCCCCGCATCAGCAACGATCTCTACCGCAATGGTCTTCATCCAGGAGACTAATGTTTCAATATAGGCGAAAGCGGAACGGCAGAAAGACCTGCGAGCGAACTGAGTATCATTCTGTTCTAGCAGCTTCTCGCACTCCACCATATCCGCGTACGCTGGCCCAAGCAGTGGCTCTTCGCTGGGCTCTGGTTTGTGTGATGTATCGAATTTAACCATGTTCGTCTGTCCCCAATTCCTGGCCTGTAGTCTCGGAATGAACCTGCCTCAGAAAAGTGAAGCGAGAAAGATGAAGCTGAGAAAGCGCGCTTTACATCAGAGCCTTCTCACTCAACTCTGCACTATTCCTGATTCAGTTACACCACCGCCGCGGCGGTATTGCTCGGCGTTCCTTCGCCGGCCTTGTTTACCGCAATCACCCGGTATTCCCAGTCCTTGCCGCGTTCCTGGTTGTTGAGGGTGGCCTCGCTTTCCATGGCAAGGGAGATGAGGGTCCAATCGCCGGCGGGGCGTTCGCGGCGCTCGATCTTGTAGGAGGCTACTTTGCCACTGTCGGCGGGCTTTTTCCAGTCGAGGGAGAGCCAGCCTTCGCCCTGGGTAATGATTTCGAGGGTGCGGGCCTGGCCGGGGGCTTGGAGGGCGGTGGGGGCCGCGATGCCGCCCCATCCGAGAAGGGAGAGTTTGGCGTCGTCGTAATCGACGGTGTCTTCGGCGTAGCGGAGGACGGCTTTCATGGCGTCGGTGAGCTCTTCGAGGCCGGCGTCTTTGGTGGCGGTGGCTTGTTCGGCGGCGGCGCGCGCGGCCACGGCGTCATCGGTCAGGGTAATGAAGGAATCGAGTACGGCCTGGAGGTCGGCGGGGGTGACGGGTGGGGCGGGATAGATGGCCGCGTTGGCCGTGAGCCCGGTCACGATGTTCTGTGCCAGCACTTTGATCTCCGCTTCCCGGATGGGAAACTTCGCCATGGTGTGTAACCTCCTTCTGTCATTGGACTTAACCTGTCTATACTACGGTCCAACCGTCCTTTCAGGGCGGTTTATGTGCCTCAAATAACGTCTCATTTGCCTCGGATGAGATGTTATCCGTCTCGGATAAGGCCTCATCTGCCTCGGATAAGATGTTATTTGCCTCGGATAACGCCTCATCTGCGACGGATGCGATCTCATCCGTCTCGGATGCGATGTGCTCCGCCTCGAATCAGATCGCATTTGACGCGGATGACGCCTCATCCGCTTCGGATGCGATGTCGTTTTCTTCAACTGTGATCTGAATCTGCCGGAAAGCGGAAAATCCCGTCTGCGCGAGTACGCTTCGCTTGGCGCGGTCTCCGGGTTTCCAGGAGGACCCCGCGCCCGCCTTCCCTGTCCTCACCGCCACCGTTCGACGCCACCCATTGGCTTTCACTTTAGACGATGTCTTGGTGCGTGTCAAGGGAAGCGGGAAGTGGTAGAGTCCGCGGTAATCTCCGGGCGGCTTCCGGGCGGGACGGGCCGAAGGTTGCCCCTATCCGTATTCCAAATGCAACACGTGCCATTTGCGAAAAGGCGGTTTTCAGCGAAACCGCCACATAATCCTTGATTTCGCAATGCCTCAACAGGAATTAGCGTTCTTGGGTGGTTCTGCGCTACACTTCTCGCTCGTGCGCCGTACCTCCCGCATGGCGCAAAGATGGGTTTTTTTTGATGGAAATCCGCCAGTCAACCGACAGCGATATCGTGGTACTGGACCTTCTGGGACGGCTTGATGAGTTGGCCACGCCCGAGGTTCAGCACGCTTTTGCCGACCTGGTAAATCAAGACGCGGCCCGGGTAGTGTTGAACATGGCCGGCGTGGAATACATCAGCAGCAGCGGCCTTCGGGTATTGCTCATGCTCTTCCGTGCGCTGGGTAAACGCCGGGGAGCATTGAAGTTGTGCGGGCTGACGCCTTTCGTGGCGGAAGTGTTCGAGGTCAGTAACTTCGCCAGCGTGTTCGATATTTACCCGACCCGGGACGAGGCCGTCCGCGCCTTCAGTGAGGGCGCGTGAATCCGAAGGGCAGGGCCTTGCAGGGTCACTCCACAGACGAAACGCATGTCAGGGCGGGGGAAGCGTCCACCCTGATCCTGCCGGACCGGGCCGCCGATGCCCTCGAGATCCATCCCATTGGCGCGATCATCGAGGACCGATACAGGGTGGTCGATGTTCGTGGCGGCAAGGGCAAGACCGGCATGGGCATCGTCTACATCGTGGAGGATGGAGGCGAAGTCCGCGCGCTGAAGACGTTTCAGCGGCGCTTCTCAAAGGACCTGGGGCTGGTCGAGCGCTTTATCCGCGAAGCCCGGACGTGGATGCTCATCGGATTTCACCCCAACATTGCACGCGCCGACCGGCTGGACATCATCGAGGCCGTGCCCTATCTTTTCATGGAATACGTGCCTTCCGACGATGAGGGGAACCATGCCCTGTCCGATCTTTTGGCCCAAGGGCCGCTTCCCCTTGACCGCGGTCTGGACCTGGCCATCCAGTGTTGCGACGGCATGATCCACGCCACTTCGGCCGTGCCCGGACTGGTCGACCGGGATCTCAAGCCGGAGAACCTGCTCATTACCCCGGATGGCGTGCTGAAGGTCACGGACTTCGGTCTCGTCCGGTGCCGGGAAATGGCCGCTGATTCCCTGGAGGCCCTGGGGCGTCCCGACGGCGATGTCTCGGGTGAACAGGGAACGCGGGCCGGGGCCGTCTTTGGCACCCCGGCCTACATGGCGCCCGAACAATTCACGGAAGTCAGCCAGGTAACCATGGCTTCCGATATTTACGCCTTTGGCTGCTGCCTCTTCGAAATGCTCACGGGCGCGCCCCCTTTCGAGGGAGAGGGCCGTTCGACCATGGAACGGCTGGCCCACTTGCGCCGTCTCCATCTCGATGCCGCGCCGCCGAGACTGCGCGACCGCCTTCCCGGATGCCCGGCGAAACTGGATCGGCTGGTTTCCGCCTGCCTCGTGAAAAACCCCCGCCGTCGTTGCCGGCACTTCACGGAACTGCGGAAAAAACTGGTGGCCCTGCTCGAAGCCGAAACCGGGCACGGTCCCCGTGTCCTCCCGCCCTACGAACCCACGGCCCGCGAGGTGGCGGGCCAGATGTGGTCCATGTCGCTGCTGGAGGGCTACGGCCGGGCCATCCGCATGCGCCACCTGCGCGAAAGCCAGGATATCAGCCCCTACGCTTTTCATCTCGCCCTGGCGTCGTATTTCCACTGCCACGGCAATCCCGCGGAGGAGCGGCGGCAACTTGAAAAGGCCGCGCGGGTCGCCGAGAAGGGAGGCGGCTACGAGGCCGCGCGCCGGTTGAGCGAACTGCTGGTGGCCCGGGGCGACCTGGAAGAGGCGGACCGGGTGCTGAGCGACTTCCTCACCGATCACCCGGAAGACCTGGACCGGGTACTCGAACCCCGGGTCCGGTTGCTCGCGGCCCGCCATGCCTTTGATGAAGCCCTCGAATGCCTCGCCGCTTTTCGCGGGACCATCCGCGCACAATTGCTGGAAGCCGAGGTTTTGCGGGTTGCGGGAAGGACCGGGGACCAGGCGCGCCTCTTGAGGGAGATGCTGCGGGATGTCCTGAACAGCATCGTTGAAAAGCTTTCCATGCTTGACCCGGCGGACCGTGTCGGCTATGACTTCGAGGCCGACCGGGACCGCCTCTGCGAAACGCTCATGGCGCTGGGGGTGACGGTGGATTGCTCCATGCTGCGCGTGACCGACGAGGCCGTCTGGCCCGAGGTGGCGGGGTATCCCGACCTGGCGTCGGAACTGGCCTGGCTTTCCCATGCCCTGGGAGAATTGTCCTTGCTGGAGGATGCCATTACGCCGGAGGAGCATTCTCAATTCACCTACTATGCGCAGCTCCTGGATTATCCCCGTCGCCTGAAGACCCACCAGGAGCGGGACGAATACTGGTTATGGCTGCAGGAACCCGAAAACGACGAGGACGGGGACGGGGAGACGGAAGCATGAACGGTGCCCGCGAGCCGCGACCGGGGGATCTACTGGAAACCCGGCGCGTATTGGTGGCAGACTGGGGTATTGAAACCGTGCCCGGGACCGGGGAAGAGGCCAACTGGAAGCTTCTGCTCGAAGCGTTGGCCCACCGCGTCGCCTGGCTTCTTCGTCACAATCCGGGGAAACTGGTCAACGCCATGTACGTACTGGACATCTCGGAGGCACGCTACGAGCACGCCATGGGAGAGTCCACGACCGAGGCCAAGGCGTTGGCCCTGGCGCAAGTCATTCTCGAACGGGAATCCGAGAAAATCGTCCAGCGGCGTAAGTACGCAAGCCGCCAGGACGGCCATCCCACGGGGCAATACTTGGAAGGTACGAAGGAAGCGGAGTAAACCAAGGGAATTGACACACCACGAAAAAACATAATCGTTCACGGTCCCGGCGGTATTGAAGAGCCATGCGG
Organism: Candidatus Hydrogenedentota bacterium; assembly: GCA_024278275.1. Lineage (GTDB taxonomy): Bacteria > Hydrogenedentota > Hydrogenedentia > Hydrogenedentales > JAJRTN01 > JAJRTN01. The sequence goes on along the minus strand of JAJRTN010000038.1, from coordinate 8,219 downwards.
TCGGCAAAGGACGTATTGCTTTACCAGGCCGTGCGGGCGGAACGTCCACGACACGCAATACCCACGGGGGAGCGTGGGAACAAGTTTTGTCACGTGGGTCTCGGTCCACCACCGCCCTGTTTGTTGCATGACGGTGGTCCCACTGAAAACCGTTTTTTCGCGAATGGCACATAGAAGGAGAGAGCATGTCTTTTATCAACAGCATGGGAATCGCCGATCCACGCAAACGGCGTTACCTGTTGCCCCAACGGATTCTCTGGCAGTCGAACGTGAAGAACGGGGAGGCGCTCCTGGATGCCACGGAGGATCTCTGTGAACTGCGCTATGATGGCGATGAGCCACCGGCCCTGCTGCTGGATTTCGGCCGGGAACTCCACGGCGGTATTCAGATTTGGAACACCGTACATGCTCCCCATGATCCGATCCGGGTGCGTGTTTGCTTCGGCGAGTCGGCGGTCGAGGCCATGAGCGAGCCGAACCAGGATCACGCCATTCACGATGAAGTTCTCCACGTGCCCTGGTACGGTTACCAGGAGTTTGGTAACACGGGCTTTCGCTTCGTGCGGCTCGAACTCGTGGATCGGGGCACTCGGCTTTCCCTGAAGGCACTGCGGGCCGTGTTCCTGTACCGCGACCTGGAGTACAAAGGTTCCTTCCGTTGCAGCGACGAACGGCTGAACACCATATGGGATACGGGCGCCTACACCACCCATCTCTGCATGCAGGACATGTTATGGGACGGTATTAAGCGCGACCGGCTGGTTTGGATAGGCGACATGCACCCCGAAACCATGGTGATCAACACGGTGTTCGGCGGGGTGGACGTGGTGCCCATCAGCCTGGACTACGTGCGCCGCATTACGCCGTTACCAAACTGGATGAACGGGATCAGTTCCTACTCCCTCTGGTGGCTGCGGATCCACAAGTGCTGGTACCTCTACCAGGGCGATCTGCCCTACCTGGAGGCCCAGCGCGAATACATGACGGGGCTGCTCAAGCTCTTGCTCGAACAAATCGGCGACGATAACCGCGAGCGCATGGGGGGGCACCGTTTCCTGGATTGGCCCAGCAGTGAGGACGACAGCGCCATTCACGCCGGTCTCCATGCGCTTCTTACCATGACCCTGGAAGAGGGCGCCTGGCTCTGCGATGTGCTGGGCGAGCATGTCATGCGGGATCGGTGCCTGGACGGCGTGGCGCGCCTGAAGCGGTACACGCCTCCCACGAGTCACACCAAACAGGCCAACGCACTGCTGGCATTGGCCGGTCTGCGCGATGCCGGTGAGATCAACACCGGGGAACTGGCCCGAAATCCCCTGGCGGGCATCTCCACCTTTTACGGCTACTACGTGCTCCAGGCACGGGCGCTCGCGGGCGACTACGAAGGCGCCCTCGAGGTCATCCGTACCTACTGGGGCGCCATGCTCGATTTGGGCGCCACCACCTTCTGGGAAGACTTCAACCTGGCATGGACGAAAGACGGCGTCGCCATCGACCAGATGGTGCCCGAAGGCAGGAAGAGCATTCACGCCGACTACGGCAACTTCTGTTACAAGGGCCTGCGCCACAGCCTGTGCCACGGCTGGGCCTCGGGGCCCACGGCGTGGATGACAGAGCATATCCTGGGACTGCGCCCCCTGGAACCGGGGTGCAGGAAGCTTTTGGTCGCCCCGCACCTGGCGGACCTGGATTTCGCGGAGGGGACCTTTCCCACGCCCGAGGGCATTGTGAAGGTGCGTCATGAGAAAACGGTCACCGGCGAGGTGAAAACCGAGATCTCCGCCCCCGACGCCATCGAGATCGCCTGGCACGAAGGGTAGAAGGGCACGCTGCGCTTCTGGACGGACGAGTCCTCCTGGGACCGTGTTCGTCCGTGCCGGTCCGTGTGCCGCACAGTTTTTCGCGGAGTGTGCATGAAATCTTTTGACCACGAACTTGTGTCCGGAAGCGTCTTTCGTTCGGTGTGGAAGCTCGCCTGGCCGGTCATCATGCTCAACCTGATGAACGGGGTTCACGGCTTCGTGGACCACGTGCTCGTCGGCCATTTCGTGGCCTCCGGCGACAATGCGGCCAACGCGGCCATTGGCGTGGCGTGGCAGGTGTTCCTGGTGGTGGTGGTGCTTATCGCATCGCTCTTTCATGGGATGAACGTGCTGGTATCCCGCTATGCCGGGCGGCGGGACCGGGAAAACATGAGTCGCGTGGCCTACCACTCCTTTCTGGCCACCGTCTGGATCATGCTGGGCGTCATGGCGCCCCTGGGTTACTTCATGGCGCCCTGGCTTCTGGGGCTGGCGCACGCGGACCCGGAGGTCCGGCTTCATGCCTTGCCCTACATTCGTATCCTTTTTACCTGTGGTACCCCCATTTTCCTTATGTTCATGTTCACGGGCGCTTTTCAGGCCAGCGGCGATGTAAAAACGCCCCTTTTCCTGGGAGCTCTCGCGACGGTGCTCAACGTGTGCATCAGCGCGGTGCTTATTCCGGGGGTGCGGCCCTTTGATATCTCCCTGCCGGGCATGGATTGGACCGTTCACGTGCCGTTACATATTCCCGCGCTGGGTACTTCCGGCGCCGCCCTGGGTACGGTGTTGGCGCCCCTCGTCAGCGTCATCATTGCCGTGTCCATCATCTTTCGGCGAAAAACCCTTCTTCAGCCACCGGCCCGGTTTACCCTGCTTCCCGACTTCCAGGTCTTGCGTGCCGTGGCGCGCATCGGCATCCCGGCGGGCATTCAGGGTGTGGCCCTGAACATAGGCGGCGTGGCTTTACTCTCCTTCATCGGCTCGCTGGAACACGGCTCGGCAGCGCAAGCGGCCTATACAATATGCTATGCTCAGTTGTTCTCGCTGGTTACCTGGACCGGGCTCGGACTTCGTTCGGCGGCAAGCGCCTTGATGGGACAAAACATCGGCGCGGGCGACCCCTCCCGCGGGAAGGCGGCGGTGGCCATGGCCGCGAAGCTCGGCTTTATCTGGGCCGTGGGTGTCGGGCTGCTGTTCTGGTTTTTCCCGGGATGGCTTCTCGGTCTCTTTGGGGCCACGGACGAACCCATCTATGGCTATGGCCAGTCACTATTGCATTACCTGGCGTTCAGCGGATTGGTTCTCGTGGCCGCTCAAGCCCTGACCGGCGGCATCCAGGGCGCGGGTCAGACCCTGTTGCCCATGGTGATTGCCATGGTGACGCAGGTGGGCGTGCTCTTGGGCATATGCGCCTTTTTCTCCCTGCGGGGAGAGTTGACACCGGATCGGGTCTGGGGCGCCATCCTGGCGAGCCACGCCATGCGGCTGGCACTTACGTTTGCCCTGTTCCGGACCAGCCGGTGGGCGCATACCAAGGTGGAGTTGGCGGGCACGGCTTAAGGACCGTGGCCGAATAAACAGGGAGAGAAAAATCATGCGGTTGGCCATCGTGGGAACGGGCTATGTGGGACTGGTGAGCGGCACGTGTTTCAGCGACCTGGGACACGACGTGGTCTGCGTCGATATTGATGAAGCCAAGGTCAAGGCGTTGAACGACGGAAAAATACCCATCTACGAACCCGGCCTGGAGGAAATGGTTCATACCAATGTCAGCCAGGGACGGTTGAGTTTCACCACGGATATCAGGAAGGCCGTGCGGGATTCCCTGGCCATATTCATCGCCGTGGGCACGCCGCCCAAAGAGGATGGAACAGCCGATTTGCAGTATGTCCTGAGCGTTGCGCGGGACATTGGCAGGCACATCAACGGCTACAAGATCATCATCGACAAATCGACCGTACCCGTGGGAACGGCGGAAAAGGTGAAAGCCGCGGTACAGGCCGAGATTGATGCACGGGGCGAGTCGCACGAATTCGACGTGGTATCCAACCCGGAATTCCTCAAGGAGGGCGCCGCGCTGGAGGATTTCATGAATCCCGACCGCGTGGTCGTGGGATGTGACAACGTGCGGGTACGGGTGCTCATGGAGGAACTCTATTCAAGTTTTGCCAAGAACGGCCGTCCCGTCATCTGCATGGCCACCAAGTCCGCCGAGATGACCAAGTATGCCGCCAACGCCATGCTCGCGACCAAGATCTCCTTTATTAACGAAATCGCCGCCATTTGCGAAAAGGTCGGCGCCGACGTGGGGGACGTGCGCGAAGGCATCGGCTCGGACCGGCGCATCGGCTACCGCTTCATCTTCCCCGGTATCGGTTATGGCGGTTCCTGTTTCCCCAAAGACGTGAAAGCCATCATCCAGACTGCCCGGGAGAACGGTATCGAGAGCCGCCTCCTGGCTGCGGTGGAGGAAGTGAACGAACGGCAGAAGCGCACCCTCATCGAGAAAATGCGGCTCTACTATCGCGACCAGTTCGCGGACAAAACCTTTGCCCTCTGGGGCCTGTCGTTCAAGCCCGAAACCGACGATGTGCGCGAAGCGCCGGCCCTCCAAATCATCGACGCCCTGTTGGAAGCGGGCGCCACTATCCGCGCCTTCGACCCGAAGGCCGTCGAGCAGACCAAGCTTTACCTCGGCGAGCGTGACGGCATCGAGTACATCGACCACTACTACGATGCCGTGGAAGGCTGCGACGCGCTCATTGTCGCGACGGAATGGCCTTTCTTCCGCAATGCCGACATGGACCGGCTCAAGGGTAAAATGAAAGCCCCCGTGGTTTTCGACGGGCGCAACATCTATTCAAGGGCGCTCATGCAACGCGTGGGCTTCGACTATTTCAGCATTGGCCGCGACCCCGTGATGGCCTATTCCGCTGGCAGGAAACAGCCCGGAGAATAGTGGCCCTTTGCGCCAAACCTTCTGATTTCCAGGCGGCGCGCGGGAAGGAAGGGAAGGGGTTCTTTTCGACCTCGGACCACCCCGCTAACACGGGTGGGGAAGATGGCTCACCCGGGTTGGCGGCACGGTCAAGCGGCGTCGGTTTCCCATGCTCCGTGTGGGGAAGGCCGTCCCCGGTCTCCACGGTGCTCAGCGCTCCAGCGGCTTGCTCGTTATCAGCCCGATGCCGCGCCCGGCATCGCCCACGGCACAGTAGAAGAGGTACCACGTCTCACCCTTCGGGGTCCACACCAGTGATATTTTGTGAGCATACTGGCGGTCCAGGCCGCCGGGATGTCCGCCATGCTTATAGATGGGATCGGGGTTGTGCGTCCAATGCAACAGATCACGGGAGAAGGCCACCATGATGTGCGCGCCGCCCCGGCCCACGCCGAAGAAGAAATTCACCCAGTGGTCCTGGTCCCAGAATACCTTGCCGTCGGAACTGAAGGCTTCGTTGTAGCTGCCCGGAGGACCGTTTGGAATCACCGGATTGAACGCGTATCGTTTCCAGGTCAGCAGGTCCCGCGACCGCGCCAGCCCCAACTGCTCGATCCCGCCGTTCGCGGCATTGTAGAAGTTGTAGTAGCTTCCTTCATGCTCCAGGAGCCACGGCTGGTAGATGCAATCCTTCTCCCATTCCCCGCAGTCGGGCTGGTGGACCGACAAGATGGGTTCATCCCGGGCGCGCCGCCAGGTCAATCCGTCGTCGCTGCATGCCACGCCCTCGTAGCCCGGCCGCAACTCGTAGCCGCCCTGGCGCGGGTACGCCCCATAGAGCGACCAGTATTTGCCGTCGTGCCGTTTCAACACACGGGGAGCCTTGATGTCATAGGACGTGTAAAGATAGGCCCCCAGCACCCGGCCCCCATGGTCGAAGGTGCCTTCCGGCCCATAGCCGAAGGCAAGCCGGGGCTTCTCCCAACGGACCAGGTCAACGCTTTCCGCGATGAAGGACTGGTAGCCTATCCCGTCGAATCCAATGAAGGACATGTACCACTTCGGATCCCCCGGAAGCTGAAACACGGTCGGACAGTCCGTCATGTGGACCTTGTCAAACCCCGGGATCGCCGGCTTCGCCGGAATAACATGGGTCGGGTAGTAATGCCAGCCCAGAAAGGGCACGGTCCATTGCTTCACCAAGTCCGCAGGGATCTCCGTGTTCTCGTCTCCCGCCCTGGCGGACAGGGCACAGGCAACGCCCAACCCGGCATAACACAGCCATCGCGCCATCAGTCGCTTCTCCCTGTGTTGTTGTGAAGACTTGGCCAATGAGAACAAACCTTACCGTTCACAACGGACGGTGTCAAACGAAGCGCTTGCCAATTCCTCTATAATGTCTCCATGACGCTCAACAGGAAGAAAGTCACCCCAAACCGCCCATGGGTCGTGCTGCTCCATGGATTCATGGGATCCGGGGAGGATTGGCACGCTGTGCGTCGAGGTTTGTCCACCCATTTCAACTGCTGTTGCCCGGATCTGCCGGGCCACGGCGAAAACCCCCTGGTAACCAAGGCCGGTGTGGGGGGGCTCGAGGACGGTGTTCACTGGCTCACACGCAGGCTTGACGATTGGGAAGTCAAGCGGGGTGGTCTCGTGGGCTACTCCATGGGGGGGCGGCTTGCCCTGCTGATGGCCCTGCGGCACGCGGAACGATTCTCCGGCGTGGTACTGGAATCCACCTCGCCCGGGCTGAAGACGTCCGAGGAGCGGGCGCTTCGCCAAAAGCATGACCTGGACCTTGTGGCCGAACTGGTTAAGTCCGCTGGAGATCCCATCCTTTTTAGGACTTTTCTTGAATGGTGGTACGACCAGCCCCTTTTCGCTTCCCTGCATGAACACGGGGGGCTGGTGAAATGGCTTATCGATATGCGATGTAAAGGTGGCAACCCGGCGGCATTGGCAGAGGCCCTTGGCGCCTTTTCCACGGGAGCCCAACCTTCGCTCTGGGACTCTCTATCCGATCATGACATCCCCACGCTGCTCATCGTGGGTGAAAGGGACCGAAAGTTCCGGTTCATCGCCGAGGAAATGGCGGAACGCTGTCCCGCCATGGCCGTTGAGGTATTTGCGGGATGTGGTCATAACGTGCATCTCGAAAATCCCGACGGGTATACTACCGTTGTGCGCAGTTTTCTCTGCACCAATCCTGGAACCTGACCTTTGCGGGTCGACCCAATGTAGATGCGGCTTCCAGCCGCTTTGAAAAGGGCTGGAACCCCTTCTGCCTTCGCGGACCATAACGTGAAATAAGCAGGATGACCGTTCCACCTTCAAGGTATGAACCGTCACATAACACGCCACCGTGGGAGCCCCAGTATCATGTCCGACATCCGTTGGGAAAGGGCGAAAAAATTCACCGACATCCGTTATGAGAAGGCCTTGAACGACGTGGGGCAACCGGAAGGAATCGCCAGGATCACCATCAACCGGCCCGAAGTTCATAATGCATTCCGGCCCCTCACCGTGGACGAGATGATCGATGCCCTGCGCGACGCGCGTTTCGACCCGGATGTAGGCGTGATCATTCTCACGGGCGCGGGAGGGCGGGCCTTCTGCTCGGGCGGAGACCAGAAAATTCGTGGCGATGCGGGCTACGCGGATCCCCGGCGCGGCATGGATCGTCTTAACGTGCTGGATTTTCAGCGTGACATTCGCACCTGTCCGAAGCCGGTCATTGCCATGGTGGCGGGCTATGCCATCGGCGGCGGCTGTATCCTCACCTATATCTGCGATCTCACCATTGCCGCCGACAACGCCATTTTCGGGCAGACGGGTCCGAAAGTGGGCAGCTTCGACGCGGGCTACGGGTCGGCTCACCTTGCCCGCATGGTGGGCCAGAAAAAGGCGCGGGAGATTTGGTTTCTGTGCCGGCAATACACTGCGCAGCAGGCCCTCGCCATGGGCCTGGTGAACACGGTTGTTCCCTTCGACGAGCTTGAGGCGGAGACGGTGCAATGGTGCCGGGAGATCCTGGCGAACTCGCCCACCGCCATCCGTTGTCTCAAGGCCGCGCTTAACGCCGACGAGGATGGGCAGGCGGGGCTGATGGACCTGGCGGGCAACGCGACAGGCCTTTTCTACCAGACCGAGGAGGGCCAGGAAGGTCGCAATGCGTTCCTCGAAAAGCGACCGCCCGATTTCAGCAGGTTTCCGAGGAAGCCGTAGCGTAGCCATTCACGGCCCAGAGACACCGATAAAGCCGGGGGTTTTCGTGGCAAGCCGTTCCGGAAACGGGTTTGGCCCCATCCCGGGTCCATTCCCGTATCACCCGGACCGTCATCCCCGCGAACGCAGAGATTTTTTCAGGTCGAATGATTTTACAGTTATTATTATTTGAATCGGAAATCCAGTTCGAGTCCGTATAGCCAAGGTATTCTTGGCTCAATGCCCTCGTCGCGCAGTTTTTCGGGCAG
>JAJRTN010000037.1 GCA_024278275.1 Candidatus Hydrogenedentota bacterium | reverse complement strand
CGACTACGGCGACTTCACCAACGACAACTTCTACAACATCCAGGTCTTCAGGAAGGCCGAGTCCGCAGGCAGGCCTGCGTAAGAAAGGGTGCTGCATGAAAGTGCTGATCATAGGTGCCGCTGGACAGCTTGGCGTGGACGTGGCCAGGGCCTTCGACGGTTGCGAGGTTCATTGCGCGGACCTTGCGGACACCCCCATCGCGCTGGATATCACCGATTACGAGGCGGTTCGTCTGCTGGTGGGTAACCTGGCGCCCGATTGCGTCATCAATACGTCGGCGTTCCATAACGTGCCCAAGTGCGAGGAAAAGCCCGCCATGGCCTACGCCGTGAACGCCACTGCCGTGCAACGGCTCGCCGCCGTGTGTCACGAGGCGGGCGCGCGGCTGGTTCACATCAGCACTGACTACGTCTTCGGCTACGGTGGCACCCGGCCCTACGCCGAAGAAGATCCGCCCGCGCCCCTCAGCACCTACGGCGCCAGCAAACTCGCCGGTGAGCACCTCATCGCCGCCGAATGCCCCGACCACTGCATCGTCCGCAGTTCCGGCCTCTACGGCCACGCCCCCTGCCGTGCCAAAGGCGGCAAGAACTTCGTCCAGACCATGCTTCACCTCGCCGCCACCCGGCCCGAGGTCAAGGTCGTTACCGACGAAATCCTCACCCCGACCTATACCGTGGCCCTGGCCAAACAGATCCGCGTCATCGCCGAAAAGGCCGAACCCGGCCTCTACCACGCTACCTGCAACGGCCAATGCTCCTGGCACGAATTCGCCCGGGCCATCTTCGAGGAGACCAACACCGACGTAACCCTGAAAGAAGCCACCAGCGCCGACTTCCCCTCCCCCGTCAAACGGCCGAGCTACTCCGTACTGGAGAACAAGCACCTCCAGGCCCAGGGCCTCGACATCATGCCTCCCTGGCGCGAGGGACTGCGGGAATATCTTCCGGTGAACATGGCGGGCGAACTACTGAACCATACGCTATAGCGCCTCTGTCAGTTGTTCAGCAAGCTCGTAGAACAGTATGCCGACGAAGTCATCCGCATGACCCGCCGTCAAAGAGAAAAACGAAAAAGACGCGGGAAGTCCAAATCATGAAATTTTAGCATCGAGCACTATTAGATGCGTTTGCCCTGGCGCCTATTCTGAAACCGGAGCCCCAAACGTTTCCCCCGTGCTACCATGGTCAAAAATACTTCGACCATGAAAAAACGACGAGCGCGGGATCTGCCTGCGGGGAGCAAAAAACATCATGCACCGAATCCACCCGGCCTGTTGCGCGTGCTCAGCGCTCAGCGTGGTGCTGTTCAGCTTCTCGGCGCAAGCCGCCGATTCCATGGAGAACATCGCCGAGACCGGTCCCATGCCCATGCGCTTCTATTCGGGCAACCTCAGCGTGGGGCGCTTCATGCACTATTGGGGCACGGCGGAAAACGACGCCATAGGTATGCTGGACGACAGCACCATCGCCGTGCTGAAACGGACGGGATGTACGGCCATGTGTGATTACACGCCGTGGTGCGTTATCGAGCGGGAGGAAGGGGTGTGGGATTTCTCTTTTCTCAGGGAGAACGCCAGGCGTTTGCGCGAGGCGGGACTGGATTATAATGTCTTCTGCTGGCTTCACTTTCCGCCGAAATGGTACCAGGCGTCGGACCGTTTCGTGCCCTACGAGAACATGGAAACGGGCGAGACCATCGAGCAGATGTCGTTGTGGTCGCCCGACCTGCCGCGGGTCTTTGACGAATTCTACCGCCGTCTCGCGGCGGAAATGGGCGGCAACATCGCCTTCCTCCGCGTGGCCATGCCGTCGGAGTATGGCGAGATCGGCTATTGCACGGGCATGACCAACTGGCTGCGCCCCCAGCCGAAGGCCAGGCGGGGCTACTGGTGCGGCGACCGGTATGGGCGCGCCGATTTCCGCGGGAAGATGCTGAAACGGTACGGGACGCTGGCCGCGCTGAACGAGGCGTGGGGCACGGGCTTCGCCACGGAAAGTGCGGTGGCCCTGCCCGATCCCAGGGCCTGCCAGGCCCGTTTCGCCGAGTCGCCCCAGGCGCGGCAACGGTGGATTGATTTCGTGTACTGGTACAACGGGGCGTGGGTGGAATGCCTGGACACGGTGAATGCCATCATCCGCCGCCATTTCCCGAAGCACGAATTGATCTACAGCCTGGGCTATGCCAGCGAGCGCGCGGCTTATGGCAACGACCAGGGCCGTTACGTGAAGGCCATGGCGCGCCTGGGCGTGGCGGCACAGACACCGGGCAACGTGGGCTACCTGGCCACGCGCCGGGTGAGTTCGGCCTGCCGCCACTATGGCGTGCCCTATTTCACCGAACCACCGGGCAACGTGGCGCGGGACGCCCAGCTCAACCGCATCTTCATGGACCTGTCGAACGGCGTGGACTGCTGGTTTGATTACCTCCAGAACCTGGACCGCGCCAAGGACTACTTTGTCCGGTACAAGAAACTTTTCACGGGCGAGGACCCGGTGACCACTGTCGCCGTGTGGCATCCCACGGCGGACCACTGGCTCCATCCCGATGAAAGCTGGTCGGGACCGACCCTCGCCTTGTCCGATCCGCTGCGGGACATGATGCCCTACGAAGTGATGGATGACCGGATGATCGTGGACGGCGCGCTGGACTCGCTGGGAATCCGCCACCTCGTGCTCGCCGGGGCAAAGTGGCTGGACCGCCAGGCGTGGGAGCGCGTGCAGGCGTGGGTCAAGGCGGGTGGCGTCCTCGTGGTCCTTCAGGCGCAACCCATGGTCACGGTGGCGGGGGACAGCACCTTATGGGAGCGGCAGGTCCCCCATGCCGTGCCCAAGGCGGACGTCTACCTGCCCTTGGGCACGGCGGCCACGAACCTGCCCGCCGCCTATGTGCTGGAACCGTGCGACGCCGGCGCCGAGGGCTACGCCCGTGGAATGTGGTATCAACGCGAACCGAACCGTTACCGATGGACCCGACCCGGCGCGGGCTTCACCCTGCCGGTAAAACCCGGCACGCGCTACCGCGTTTCCGTGGAGGCCAGTCTGCCCGCCCAGGCCGCGAAGGCTACCATCGAAGTAAACGGGCGGGTCATGAAGACCCTGGAAGCGCCCTACGGCGCCGTGGCGACGTTTGAAATCGACCCCGGAAACGCCCGGCGGCTGGACCTGCGCTTTGGTGGCGAAGGCTGGGTGCCGGAAGAGGTGGGCGCCGGGCCGGACAGCCGGCGCCTGGGGCTCTATGTTAGGCGCGTGGTCGTGGCGGAGGCCGACGCGCCGGAAGGAACCCGGCCCGTTCCGCTGACCCTGCCCGAGATCGAGGTGGATGGGGCGGGCCTCTGGCGGGCGGGGGGCCGGCGCCTGGGCCGGGGCGCGGTCGTCACGGTGGACACCCGGGATCTGGCCGCCTCGCAACGCGCCATGGTGGCGGCGGCCTTGCTGCTGGACGCCGGTGACGCACCGGGCGGGAAGATCACCAGCGCGGCACAAATCGACGGGCACATGGACGGGGTACTCGCCACGCGATTCAAGGATAAGATCCTCTACTTTAACGGGAGGACGGAAGAGCGGACGCTGGCGCTGTCTTTTCGGGAACGCGATTTCCCCAGGGGAACCGCACGGCCCGTAACAATGAAACAACGGTTGGACGTCCCCGGCAGGACCATGGTCGTCCTTCCGCTGGTGAAGTAAACCCGTCCCGGCACAAAACACAGGGACAGACTACATATTTACTTGACTTTTTTCTTCTCTTCATGCAGGCTGCCTTCCATGAGTCGCTTGGCACGCATAGTGGTTCCCGGGTTTCCCCATCATGTGACGCAGCGCGGAAATCGCGGGGCGGATGCATTCGAGACCGATGAGGATCGCAGGGCGTATCTGCGTTTCTTGAAACAGTATGCCGACAAGCGGGGGCTGTCGATCTGGGCCTATTGCCTGATGACGAACCACATCCACCTGGTGGCCGTGCCGCGAACCGAAAAGTCGCTGGGCCAGGCCTTGCGCGATGCCCACACGGTCTACGCCATGCGTTTCAACGCGCGGACCGGACTCTCCGGCCACGTG
>JAJRTN010000036.1 GCA_024278275.1 Candidatus Hydrogenedentota bacterium | reverse complement strand
TTCTTTGGTGTTTTCGCCGCACATAACGCCATCCTCCGGGTTTTCCTGCTTCAGGATAACACACAACCCGGCCAAAAGTCTAATCAATTATGGCGGTACTTTAAATTCACGACACACAGGCGAAATGGCGTAAGATTCCCCGTGCATCCTGTTTGCACAGTTTATATCAGCACCAGCTTCTCGTCATCATTATTACTCGAATAAAATACCGCCATAATTAAGTATACTAATCCCTTTTGGGTGCCCTTGGGATTGCCACCCTTGCTAAAATGAAAGAAAATTAAACCCCTTCAAAAAATCTCTGCGAAAGCGGGGCTCCATGATAATGTATCCGCAGATTGCGCAGATGAACGCAGATGCTCCCCTTCCCACGCAGGGCGTGGCGGGTAGGGAGGGCCTTGGCCCACCATAACCTTCCCTCATGGTAAGACGGTATCGCCTCAAACACATAGCCTTGGTGGGCCAAGGCCCACCCTTCCCCGCGTTCGCGGGAAAACGTAGAAGCCGCTTCTACGTTGCTTCGGAACCACGGTTCTTCGCGGAGATGATTCCGGCTATGCCGGGTTAAGTTCAAGCGGACGAAGCCCACCTCCGCCCCGTGGAGGCCATGCCGCTTCGTCCCGTAGACGATTGAACCTGTGCCCGAGCCGGGTTCCTTAGCCCATGGAAGGCTTTCAATGTCTACGGGACTGGGCGAGATAATACTGATTATCCCGGCACTGAAGTGCCCCGAAGCACCGGTATAAGTCGGCAAGAAGCAGGGGGTGCAAGTCCCTTGCAGTGAAGGGATAACAAACCACACGGCCCCCCGAGTCATCGAATCCTGGACATGCTCCTTGAGAACGGGGTGGGAATTTGCTATGCTACTTCGTCGGCTGTGCCGATCCCGTTCGGGGATTGGCCTAACCCCACACTTGAAAGTGAAGGAGGTGCATTGTCTTGAGAACTTACGAAGCGCTCTACATCGTCATGCCGGATTTGGATGACGATGGGATCCAGACGGTAGACAAAGCGGTCCAGACGCTCATTACCGAGAGCGGTGGCTCTATCGTGCGCTCGGAGATCTGGGGAAAACGGAAACTCGCCTACACGGTCAAGAAACAGACCGAGGGCACGTACATTCTGGTTCGTTTTCAGGCTGAACCGGACTTTGTCGCGAAGCTGGAACGGTCTTTCCGGCTGAATGAATCGGTTCTCCGTTATCAGGTAGTCCATTTCGACGAGCACACCTTGCGAATCGAGGCGGAGCAACAGCGCCGCCGCGAGGAGGATATGCGGAACTCCGCGGCCTCTTCTTCGCGCCACGAGGACGAGGACGAGGACGGCCCGCGCCGGCCGCGGCGTCGTGATGACGACGAGGACGACATGCCACGCCGTCCCCGGCACCGGGACGGTGACGGCGATGAATAGCGGGAAAAGGAGGGCGAGATGAGCGACCTTCGTCTACCGGACCTCAACAAGGTGATCATCGCCGGACGGGTGGCCTTTGATCCCGAGTTGCGGTATATCAGTTCGGGGCGGGCGGTGTGCCGCATCCGCATCGCGAACACGCGCTACTATCGCACCAAGGACGGCGAGCGCCGGGAGGAAACCTGCTGGGTCGATGCCAAGTGCTGGGACAAGCAGGCGGAATTCGTGGGTGAACGCATCAAGAAGGGGCGCCCCGTGCTGATCGAAGGGCGCCTCAAGAGCGATGAATGGGAAGATAAGACGACCGGGCAGAAACGCACCAAGATCGAGATCTCCGCGCAGCGCATCGTCCCCCTGGATTGGGAGGAAGGTGGCGGGCCGGGTTCGGGAGGCCCTGGTGGCGGCCGCGCTTATGATGGCCCGTCCCGGGCCGACGCTTCGCCCTCTTCCCCGCCGCCCCCACGGCCCATTGAGGAACCCGTTCCCGAGGACGATATCCCCTTCTAGCGCCATTTGTGAAATGGAGATCCTGGGCGTGAAGCCAACGCCTCGATTTCACGAATGCCTTCCAGATTAACGCGACCAAGGAGTCCATAGATTCATGGCGAAAGTATCGGCAAAAGCCAAAGCAAAGATCCGCGCCAAGCGGTCACGCAGAAAAAACAAGAAGAAAAAGACCTTACGGCAGAAAGTATGCCGTTTGACCGTGGATCGCGTGGTATACATCGATTACAAGGATGTTGCCATGCTCAAGCACTACGTGACGGAACGGGGTAAAATCATTCCGCGCCGCATCACGGGCGCTACCGCCAAGCATCAGCGCATGTTGACGCGGGCCATCAAGTTGGCCCGCCAGATTGCCCTGCTGCCTTACGCGGCTGATTGACCCGCCGGCCATGGCGGCGACGCCGGCCATACCGGGTTTTCCCCGGCAGGTGCTGTGGCTGACCCTGTTTGCCGCGTGTCTGTCGGCACTGGACATGCCTTACCTGGCGGTGATGCTCTTTCCCGCGCCGGTGGCCGTGCATTGGGTGCGCGGCGATCGCGGGCCTGGCGTGGTGTTGGCGGCCCTTTCCGGGCTGGTGCTGCTCGCGGTCACCCGGTCGCTGCCCTGGGCTTTCATCGCGTTGGTGGTGGCGGCTTTCGGCGCGCTGCTGGGCATGCTTATCCGTAAAGGGCTGACCTTCGGCCAGTGTGTGACGGTCCTGACTTTCGTGGGCACCGTGTTTACGGGAATCTACCTGACGGTGAACGGCCCGGCGGTACATAAGTTGTGTACCATATGGATGGCTGCGCGGGTGAAGGAATTCGAGGCGGCCGGCGACGCGGAATCGCCCATGCAGGGCATGGCCCAGTGGTTTCATTGGCTGGGAGAAAACCTGCTCAACCTGGGTTTCGGCCTGGCCTTCGGCCTGGTGCTGGTGGTGGCGGTGCTTCTGGTGGTGGCGGTGTCACGCCGGTTGGCGCCGGAGGGTAAACAACCGCCGGGCCGCTTCGGCGAGATGCGGACGCCCGAGTGGGTGGTGTGGCCGGTTATCGCCACGGCATTGTTGTTCATGGCGGACCAGCAATGGCATTATCCCGCCATGCGGGTGGTGTCGTGGAACATGGCCCAGGCGCTGGAATGGGTGTATGGGCTGAACGGGTTGTCCATCGTGATTTACGCGGTGGGCGTGTTGGTGAAAGGTTCGGCCCGGTATCAGGCCATGCTGGTCGTGCTGGTGTTCATGCTGTTCAGCCGGGCCATCACCTTTTTCGGCTTGTTTGATACGTGGCTGGACTTCCGGCGCAAGGCCGACCGATGGGCGGAGGCACGCCGGGCAGGACAGTCGGACCGTGACGGTGAATCTTGAGGCCGGAAAACCCGGCCCGAGATGGAGAGAACACACCGCACCGGCAGCGCGGGCGCGCCCGGTGGGGAAACTGGAGACGTACTGATGAAAGTCATCCTGAGCGACGACATCGACAATTTAGGCGAGATGGGACAGACGGTTAACGTGGCCGACGGCTACGCCCGCAATTTCCTCATTCCGCGGAAGCTGGCCGTGGCGGCCGATTCGGCCAGCGCCAAGCAGATCGAACACGAGATGCGCATTATCAAGAAGCGTGAGGAAAAGCGCCGGGCCGAGGCGCGCGCCTTGGCGAAGAAACTCGAAGAAGTCACCGTCGAGGTGCAGGTGCGCGCCGGCGAAGGGGACAAGATCTTCGGTTCCGTAACCACGGGCCACATCGCCGAAAAGCTCGCGGAGCAGGGCTTCGAGGTCGGCCGCAAGTTGATTCGCCTGGCCGAGCCCATCAAGACCCTCGGTATCTTCAACGTTCCGGTCAAGATGCCCGGCGGCATTGAGGCCGAGATCAAGGTGTGGGTGAGCCGTATCGAAGATGAAGAGCCGGCGCCGGTCGAGGAAGAAGCCGAGACTGAGCCCGTCGCGGACGAGCATTAACATGGCCACGCGGCGCGAGCCCGGAGGCCGTGCCGCCCAGCTATTCGACCGCGCACCGCCGCAGAATATCGACGCCGAGCGGTCGGTTCTGGGGGCCATGCTTCTCAATCCCGAGGCCGTGGGCGCCGGGATCGAGGTGCTCCATGAAACGGGCGAAGATGTTTTTTATGTCTCGGCCCACCAGAAGATCTACGATGGCATTGTCACCCTCTTTCGCAACGACAAGCCCGTGGATATTGTCACGCTCCAGGAACAGCTCACGCGGGATAAGACCCTGGAGGCGGTCGGCGGCGTAACCTACATCGCTGAATTAAGCGAGGCCGTACCCACCTCGGCGAATATCGAGCACTACGCGGGCATCGTTCTTGAGGCGGCACTGCTGCGGAAAATCATCTCCACGTGCAGCCGCGTGGTGGGCGAGGCTTATGAAGCGAGCGAGGGCGTGGCGGAGGTACTCGACCGCGCCGAACGCGACATCTTCAGCATTGCCGAGCAACGGCAGGTCAACCCCATACACAAGGTATCGGACCTG
Source organism: Candidatus Hydrogenedentota bacterium (assembly GCA_024278275.1). Lineage (GTDB taxonomy): Bacteria > Hydrogenedentota > Hydrogenedentia > Hydrogenedentales > JAJRTN01 > JAJRTN01. Next base: position 37,042 of record JAJRTN010000036.1, on the reverse strand, counting down.
CTCGAAGCCGCGATTCAGCGCATCGAAGAGCAGATGCGGTCGAAAGGGATCAGCGGCCTGCCCACGGGCATGACCAGGCTCGACGAGATGCTCTCGGGCTTTCAGCCTTCCGACATGATCGTCCTGGCCGCCCGGCCCTCCGTGGGCAAGACGGCCCTGTCGCTCAACATCGCCTCCCACCTGGCCACACGGCACGAGAAGGGCGTGCTCATTTTCAGCCTGGAAATGGCCAAGGAGCAGTTGGTGCAGCGGTTGGTCTGCATGGAAGGCGGAGTGGACGCCCAGAAACTGCGCACGGGTTATCTGGCCCACGGGGAGTATCCCAAGTTGCAGCGCGGCTACGACGTGCTGCACCGGGCGCCGCTGTATATCGACGACACCCCCAATATCAGCGTGCTCGAACTGCGTTCCAAGGCACGGCGTCACGCGGCGCAGAATCCCGTGGACATGGTCATCATCGACTACCTTCAACTCATGAGCGGCGGTGGACGGGTCGAGAACCGGCAGGTGGAGATCTCCGAGATTTCCCGGGCCATTAAAGGCCTGGCCCGTGAGCTGAGGGTGCCCGTGCTGGCCTTGTCGCAGCTGAGCCGCGAGGCCGAGAAAGACGATACAGGAGCGCCCAAGCTGTCTCATCTGCGGGAATCGGGCGCCATCGAGCAGGACGCCGACGTGGTACTCATGCTCTCCAGGCCGCCCGCCCATGAAGCCGAGGGCAGGGACAACCTCATCCGCGTGACGGTGGCCAAGCAGCGAAACGGCCCCACGGGCTTCTGCGACTTGCTTTTCGAGAAGAACATTCAGCGTTTCCGCAACCTGGACGGAAGTGCCGAGGCCTATGCGCCGCCCGAATCGAGTTTCGATGCCGATTTCGACGTGGCGAGCTACGAGGACGATGACATACCATTCGACGACGGTGAAACGCCCTTTTAGGCGAAGCGCCGTTGTGTTAAGCTGGTGGCATGGGCTCGCGGGAGCCTAAAACCGATTACGGGGATCAAGTTATGTTCAAGGGTTCATTCGTAGCGCTGGTAACACCATTCCGCGCCGATCTGGAAGTGGACTTCGAAGCCCTCGGCCGTCTCGTGGACTTCCATCTCGACCAGGGCACAAACGGTATTGTCCCCTGTGGCTGCACGGGGGAGGCCGCCACCCTGTCCCATGAGGAACAAAAAGCCGCCATCCGCTTCGTGGCCGAGCGCGTCGACGGGCGCGTTCCCGTGGTGGCGGGCACGGGCTCGAACAATACCAAAGAAGCCATTGGCCTGACCGCCTATGCGAAGGAAGTCGGCTGCGACGGCGCGCTGCTCATCACGCCCTACTACAACAAGCCCACCCCCGCCGGCCAGCTCGCCCACTACCGCGCCGTCGCCGAAGCGGTGGACATGCCCATCATGCTCTACAACGTGCCCGGACGCACCGGCACGAAGATGACCCCCGAGACCATTGCCGAGCTTGCCAGGACATCCAACATCGTCTCCATCAAGGAAGCCTGCGGCAGCGTGGACCAGGTGTCGCAGATTCTCGCCCAATCGGATATCAGTGTCATCTCGGGCGATGATGCCCTGACCTTGCCCATGATCGCCGTGGGCGCGTCGGGCGTCGTCTCCGTGGCGGCGAACGTGGCACCCGCCGCGGTGGCCGCCCTCTGCGCCGCCGCCCTCGATGGCGACTACGCCGCGGCACGGGAGACACACTACCGCCTGTTGCCCCTTTTTCACGGCCTTTTCATGGAGACCAATCCCATGCCCGTTAAGGCCGTGCTCGCCAGGATGGGCCTCATCGAGAACCACCTCCGCCTGCCCCTGGTTCCCATGACCCCCGAAAGCAGTGCGCGGCTCGACCCGATCATCCAGGGATTGGTCAAGATGTAGGCGGAGCCACGGTTTCCGTCCGCCCTTTCCCTACCAGAACCCCACCGCCACGCCCAGGCTGGGCGCCGCCGCTTCCCCTTCCAGGGTGTCGAGGTGGTGGCAGAGCACGGCGCAGCGGTCGGCGTCGATGAGGTGGTCGTTGCCCTTCTCGTAGACCACGTGGCCCTGGGCGCTGATGCCGTAGGTATGGGCCGCGTACTGGCTTTCCCGGTCCGCCATGGGTGGAAAGCAAATCGTCCCCTCGCTCATGCGGCGCTGGAGCAGCTCCGTCATGAACTCCTTGACCCGCCGCCGCGCGGGGGAGCCGTCGGCCAGCTCGCCCACGGCGATGGCCCCGCCGAACTCGAAGGCGTGCAGCCGTCCGATCCACCGTTCGCTCGCGGCCAGGATCTGATGCGCCACGGCGCGCCCGCTGTTTCCGGTGTCGATGCCCACGGCCTGGAAGCCGTAGGCCCGGTCCAGCGCCTCGATGATGGCCTGCTGCCGCGCGTAATCCACGCCTTCAAGATGCAGCCGCAGCACGTTGACCAGGTAGGGCGCTTCGCAACGGTACACCACGAACTCCGAGGGATCGCGGGCGTAACCCAGGTCGCAACCGAGGTAATAGCGCCCGCGCGGTATCCCCTCCGGTGCGTCGAAACGTTCCTCACCACGCAACGTGACATCCTGGAAATCAAGGTCGGCCCGCACACAGGCGAGGTAGTCGTCGAGATTGAACACGGCGTGCATGGGTGCGCCATGCTTCCCCAGCACGCGGTGGATATAGCCCGGCGTGTCGCGCCCGCCATAAAGGCGCGCCAATTCTTCATCCTTTGCCCGGTCGAATTCGGGGTTGAGCGCGCTGGGCCAGTTGTACTGCTCCGCATCGGGCAGTTGCGTCATGCGATAAAAGCTGTTGCGCAGACCGTTGGGCACGCCGTAGACCCAGCGCCGCCCGCCGCCGTTGAGCGCCTGGTACAGCTCGCCCCAACCGGCCTCGGTCATCTCCTGCGCTTCGTCCACGATCTGCCAGTCCACGTGCATGCCCTGGAAGTTGATGCCCCGCGGCCCGGCGATGCGTCCCCACAACACGAAGCCGTTGGAAAAGCGGAGAAACCACGAAGGGGACCGGCGCATTTCCACGAGGGAGGGCGCGAATTCGGGCGTGGCCTGGAAACGGCGGGCGAGGCGGTTCATAAGCGGGAAGAGGTGGTTCTCCGTCTGCGTGGCCAGGAGCATCTCCGAGTCGGGACACATGACCATGGCCCACGCCGTGATGATCTCGATCTCGCTCGTCTTGCCCACGTCGCGGCCGTCGCAATGGACCTTGCGCAGGGCGCGTGATTCAGCCGACGCCCGTTGATAATCCCGCACGCGCCACGGTGCCCCCTGGCGGTCGCGCAGGTAGTTTCGCGCAAAGGTCTCCCGGCACTGCAAGTCGATCCATTGGCGGCATTCTTCCTCCGAAAGCCCCCGCTCGCGCAAACGCGCGTTCAACCAGGGCGTATCCCAATTCACGATAGTTCTTCTCCCCCCGTGGTGTGTTTTGTGGACCGAGTGGACAGGCGTGGACGCAGTGGACGGAACGATGTGCTACACTTTCCGGCAATGTTACCTGGAGGTGCTTATGTCGTGCCGCATCGTCCCGCGCGTCGTCCTCATGGCGATGTTTCCCCTCGTGCTCGCCGGTTGCCCGGAGGTCGCGAATGTCGAGTCCATCGGCGGCCTGGTCTATGCCCGGGGCTATGTCGCGGAAAACCCCGATGCCCCCCGCGATGAACATACCTACGTGCTCAAAGACCTGCTCATGGACGTGCTCATCCCCACCGATGGCCCGGCCGCGGACCGTCCCGCCTTTCTCGTGATGCACGGCGGAGCATTCACCGGCGGCAGCCGTGGTCGTAACGACCTCGTGCGCTACGCCCGCCGCGTGGCGTCCGCGGGCTACGTGTGCTTCCTCATTGACTATCGCCTCGAAGGTGAAGCGCCCCCCGCGCCCGAGCAATGGAACGGCGTTCCCCTTACCGCCACCATCCACGCCGCCGCCGTGGACGCACGCGCCGCCCTGCGCTACATCCGCGCCAACGCCGAAACCTACGGCGTGGACCCGGACCGCATCGCCGCGGGCGGGGCCTCGGCGGGTTCCGTGACGGCCTTCAACATCGCCATGTATGGTTCCGACACCTTCCAGGACGACGGCCCCGGTTTTTCCGTGCCGCCGGAGAACAACCCCGGTCTCGACGTGTCCGTTGCGGCGGTTGTCGACCTTTGGGGGGGCGGGAGCCTGGCCATCGGCGCTTTCGACGCCAACGACCCGCCCGTCATGATGGTTCACGGAACGCTTGATTTTACCGCCGGTGTGTCCTTTCCCGAGTCCCTGGTCACCCTCGACGCCCTCAACGACGCGGGTATCCCCGTGGTGTACCACCTGCTTCCCGGCGAGGGGCACTCCGCCTGGGACGCCAAGGTGGATGGCAAGGACCTGGCGGAACTCACCCTGGACTTCCTGGAGCTCTATCTGCCCTGAGGGCCGTGGGGGCGGTGGACATAGTGGACGAAGAGGACACAGTGGACGGGGGGGATGACCGAGGCCCGTGTCCCCTCCGTCCCCTCCGTCCCCTTCGTCCACTATGCCCACACCCCCTACCTGAGCCAGACCTTGACGGTCTTGCGCTGCCTCCCCCAGGCCATGGCATCCCGGTGACGCTTGAAAAAGAGGTCTATGTGCTGCCCCTGGATTCCGCCGCCCCGATCCTCGACCCGGCCGTAGCCATAGCCGGGTATGTACATCACCGTACCGAAGGGGTAGCGGGTGGTGTCCGCCGCGATGGTGCCGGGCCGGGCTTTCGTGCCCGAGGCCGTACGCCCCACCTCCTTGTGCTCGCCCTTATGCGGGCCGCCGGCGATCACGGGCCGCCCGAAAATAGTGCGGCGCCAGTTGCAGCACTTGCCGCACTTACAGTATCCCGTGGTCACCATTGGGCGCTCCACCATCCGCGCGCCCCGCGGCGGTCGGATGCCCGTGGCGCAGCCCGCCAGGAGCAATACGGCCAGGGACAGTAAGAGTATGTTTTTCATGGCACCCATTATCCCGCCGCGGGGAGGCGAGTTCCAGTGTCTTCTTTCTTGCGTTGCGCCTCGGCCTCCTCGGCCAGGCCCGCCGTGGCCCGCAACAGGGGTTTCACCACGTCCGCCAGCCCCGTGTCGATGGGAGTCCCCGCCTTCGTGCAGGCATCTTCCAGTTCCTTCATGGCTTTTCGCATCCTTTCCCGTGCCCGGCTCACGGCTTCCACCACCGCGGCCACGGCCCGTTCATCCCCGTGTTCCGCCGTCGTGCCGGGAAACAGTCCCGCTTCGAGGCGGCGCACCAGGACATAACTCACGAGTACGTCGTGTACGCGAAGGGCCAGCAGCGGGGTATGGGCCACGCCACGTTCGGCAAGGACCGGTTCCATGCCGCGGATGAAACGTCGTGTCAGCCGCCGTTCCGTCTCCGTCATCCAGGTCTCGCCTCGCGCCAATTCCTTGAGATTCATGCTTTCCCGTCCCCGCATACACCCTTTCACAGTTCTCCATAATCCCGCGCGCCGCATGTTGCAGTCGTTGCGGTATTACGGCGCACCGGGTACAATGCCGACAGGTCAAAATGAATGTTTTGGTGAAAAATACGCTTATGGGGTCGTGTTCTTTAATTTATCGACGAGGGTGTGGCTCGGTGCATACGGGAGATTCTCCATGATTTCTGCGTTGAAACTTCATGCAAGAATGCTGTGTTTTGGCGTGGTGACGTTTGTCTTGTTGATGGGCGTAGCGCCGGCTTCTGCCGACGACACGCCCGGAGCCAATGACCGCTCGCGGGTCCATCCCGGGAATCTTCCGCCGAAGGTCGCGCGCAAACTGAAAAAACAACCCAAGTCGTATGAATATCCCCAGGAAGCCATTGACTTCTTCGTGCGTCAGCGCGCCGGCGACCGGGATGCCCTGGATTACGCGTGGTATGAAAAAGCCAAGACCGCCATGAAGGCCATGCCCACCGCGGCGTTTCGACCGAAGGGCATAGAGATACTGCCCCCCGGCGCCAAGGCCACCGGCGAGGTGAGCAACTGGGTGGAGTTGGGACCGGGCAACATCGGCGGTCGCACCCGCGCCCTGCTTATCGACCCGGGCAACCCGGATATTCTCTACGCGGCGGGGGTTTCCGGCGGCGTTTGGAAGTCCACCAACGGCGGCACAAGTTGGGCGCCCCTGGACGACCTCATGGCGAACCTCGCGGTGACCACCCTGGCCTTCGCGCGGCAGGGCACGCCCTTTGTCGACACGTCCATCCTCTACGCCGGCACGGGGGAGGGCTTCTTCAGTGGCGATGCCGTCCGGGGCGCGGGCATCTTCAAATCCACCGACGCGGGTTTGACCTGGACGCGGCTCGCCGGCACCGCCACGGACGACTTCCATTATGTCAGCAAGATCGTAACCAGCCCGAACAACACCAACACCGTCTACGCGGCCACGCGCACGGGGATATGGGTCAGCACCGACGGCGGCGCGTCCTGGTCCGCCACCCTGCGCAACAATGGCACGGGCGGCGCCAACGCCACGCAGGTAAACACCAGCGGCGGTATCACGGACCTGGAGATTCGTACCGACCTGGCGACGGATACCCTTATCGCCGGCGCGGGCAACCTTTTCGGCACGGACGGCATTTACCGCACCACCGATGCCGGGGCCTCGTGGTCCCGCGTGTTCACCACGGCCAACCTGGGCCGATCCGACCTGGCCATCGCACCCAGTGATCAGACCACCATGTACGCCCTTTCGGCGGATAACAGTGTCGAGGGCGGCAACCGTCTCTTGAACGTCTATCGCAGTGTCGATGGCGGCGCCACCTGGAGCGCGCGGCTGAGCGGGGCCTTCGACCAGTCCAATCCAAACTGGCTCCTGCTCACCAACGGCGTCCAGGCCAACTTGGAGGCCTGCTTCGGTTTTGGTCCCAGCGGCCTGCTCAGCCAGGGCTGGTACGACAATATCATCGCCGTGTCACCCACGGACCCCAACGTGGTTTTCGCCGGCGGCATTGATCTGTTCCGCTCCGACGACGGCGGGCAGTCATGGGGCATCATCAGCTACTGGTGGATCGGCTCGAACCTGCAGGAGTACGTCCACGCCGACCAGCATGCCATTGCTTTCCATCCCGGTTGGGACGGTACTACCAACACCACCCTGATCGTGGGTAATGATGGCGGCATTTTTCGGACGGACAACGCCCTGGCCGCCGTGGCCGGTGGCACCGATTCGGGCATTTGTTACAACGCGCCCGATATCGCCACTGAGGTCGCCTGGACCAGCCTGAACAACAGCTACGGCACCGTCCAGTTTTATCATGGCCGTCCCTACCCCGATGGCGCCACCTACTTTGGCGGCACCCAGGACAATGGCACGATCTCGGGCTCCAACGCGGGCGGGGTCAACGGTTGGAACGAGATCCGGTCGGGTGACGGCGGCTACGTGGGCTTCGATCCCGCGAACACCGGTGTTCTCTTCGCCGAGGACACCTTCAGTTCCCTGTCCCGTTCCGTGAACGGCAGTGATTACGAGGTCATCGCGGGCGGAATCTCCGAGTCCCCTTTCAATTTCCTCTTCATCGCGCCCTTCCGCCAGGATCCGAGCAATGCCAACATTATCTGGTATGGCGGCAACATCCCGTGGCGCAGCACAAACGCCGTTTCCTCCCCTTCCGCGGACGGCGTCACCTGGGTTCAGGCGGGCGGCGCTTTCACCGCGGGCGAGAGCATCTCGGCGTGGGCCATCGACCCGCACGACGGCAACAATGTGTGGCTTGGGACGGACTTCGGGCGCGTCGCCCGTGTGGACAACGGCCTCTCCTCCTCCGCCACGACTACCTGGTCCACCGTGACCCCTCCCTTTTCCGCCGGACAGTACATCAGTTGGGTGGAAATTGATCCGAACGACCTTTCGGGCAACACGGTCTACGTGACGAACTCCTCCTTTGGCGGGCAGCGTCTCTTCCGCACGACCGACGGCGGAAACAGTTGGAGCAATCTCACCGCCAACCTGCCCGATATCCCGGCCCATTGTCTCGTGGTGCAGCCCGGTATCGCCGGGAACCTCTTCCTCGGCACCGACCTGGGTGTTTTCGTCTCGACCGACGGCGGAGCGACCTGGGCCTCCGCCAATGCACCGGGTTTCGCGAACGTGGTGGTGGAATCCATGGAGTTCATCAACGAATCCACCCTCTTCGTTTTCACCCACGGGCGAGGCGCATTCCGCGCGGAGGTATCGGCCACCGCGGAAGGACCGGACGTGGTTGCGTCAAAGGAATCTTTAGATTTCGGCGAGTGGGACGTGGATGACGGCGAGAGCGGCGCCCTCGCCGTGACCTTCTCCAACGCCGGCACGGAGCCCCTGATCATCGCTTCCATCACCATCACCGGTGACGACGCGGATCAGTTCGCCATTGTCCTCGACACGGGCCAGGCCACCCTGTTGCCCGGCGCGGACCGTACCGTGAGCGTGGTCTTTGATCCCGACCGGGTCGGCGCGCTTACGGCGGCCCTTTCCGTTTCCTCCAACGACACGGACCCCGATCCCTTCGAGGTGGCGTTGACGGGAACCGCGGTGGCCGCGAATGTTCCGGAGATCACGCCCAGCGCGGCTTCCGTCGATTTCGGCGCCCGGCGCGTCGATAACGGCGAGAGCGGCCCCGCGACCATCGTCATTACGAACGACGGAACGGCCGACCTGGTCCTGCACAGCCTGGGGTTGGGCGGCGCGGATGCCGCCGAGTTCGCCATTTCTTTTGATTCCGGCGAAGCGACACTGGCCCCCGCAGCCGAACGAACCCTTATGTTGACCTTCAATCCCGCTACGGCGGGCGTGAAGAGCGCCTCCCTCGACATCGCGTCCAACGACGCGGATGAAGCCACGTTGACGATCACCCTCAGCGGCGAAGGACTCCCCGCGCCCGAGATAGACATAACACCGCTCAGCGTGGACTTTGGCCGGCAGTTGATCGATGCCGGCGAAACCTCGCAGCAGGTTGTTTCCGTCGTGAACGACGGCGGTGCGAATCTTACCCTGTCCAGCATCGGCCTTACCGGCGCGAATGCCGCCGACTTCGTCATTAAGAGCGGCGGCGACCCGGCTATTGTGACGCCGGGAAACACCCACGTCGTGCGCCTGGCCTTTAACCCCGCTTCGGAGGGGGACAAAAACGCCATCCTGCGCGTCGCGTCGGATGACGTGGACGAGCCGACCGTGGACATTGCGCTCGCAGGAACCGGTGTATTACCGGGGACGCCCGACATTGCCATCAGTCCCGCCGCGCTGGCCTTTGGCGAGCAGGATATCGACGCGGGCCTCACCGCCAACCAGAACGTAAACATCAGCAACACCGGTAACGCCGATCTGACCATTGCATCCGTCACGCTGGGCGGGACTAACGCCGACCAGTTTGGTATACAGGCCGATTCCGGACAGTCTTCCCTCTCGCCCGGTGCCACGCGCACCGTGCAGGTGGCCTTCGACCCCGACCACGTTGGCGTGTTCACGGCCACGCTCCAGGTGTCCAGCGACGACCCCGACGAGCCCAACGTGAGCGTCAGCCTTGGCGGGACGGGAATGCAAGCCGGCGAAGGTGAGGGCGAAGGCGAGGGCGAGGGCGAGGGTGAGGGTGAGGGCGAAGGCGAAGGCGAGGGCGAAGGCGAAGGCGAGGGCGAAGGTGAAGGCGAGGGTGAAGGCGAGGGTGAAGGCGAGGGTGAGGGTGAACTGCGGCCGCTGGTGGAAGTGGCACAGGATCTCCTGGACGCCTTCGGTGCTATTGACCTCGATAACAACAACTTCCTGGGGCTTGCCGAGGCCCAGTCCGGCGTGGTGGACCTTACGCTTGCGCAGTTCCGCGACTTGGACGCCAACAACGACGGCCTCCTGTCCGAGGCCGAGTTGGAGGCCATCGTGGGTTCGGGCGGCGTGGGATGCAGCGGCGAATCAATTCCTCCAAGTCGGCAAGGTGGGAATTGGGTACTGCTGCTGATTCTCGTCGCACTCATGGGCGGAAGCAGGTACATTCGCCGGGCCTGATGGCGGCCACTACTTTGATCCCCAAAAGGGCAGTTGCGTCCTTATCGCGGAGGGTTCTACCCGTTCCATCTCGCTATGGAGCAATGACTTACGACCAATCCCGCGATTTGACTGCCCTTTATCAGGTTGATCACGAGACCGGCAGTGCACCGTGTCATATCGAATAAACGTTTTGCCTCAATGCCCCCTGGTTCCCTCGCTGCAAGGCTATGCTTCCACCGGGAAACCAATCCCGGTCAATGTTTTCCGCAGGGCGTCATTTTCCCCCACCAGGGTCACCTTGGTGTTCTGAAACTCGCGCCGCCGGGGATACTCTTTTCGAAGACGGTCGAAAAAGGCTCGTCGTTCTTCCTTCGGCACGTCCAGGAGCCCCCGCATGGCGGCATCGTCTGCCATGATGTCATACACCGCCCGTACCGCGGTGGACAGTGCGGCGGGGTCGCCGGCGTTCACGGCTAGCGCGGGCACTTCCGGCGCGGGAAGGAGCGGCGCGGGATCCCAGGTTTTTTCCGAGCCGAAGTGTGCCGCCAACGCGTCATGGATCTGGCGCGTACCGTTCACCTTCCCGTCGAAGGAATAGCCCGCGATGTGGGGCGAGGCGATATCCACTCGCCGCAACAGGACTTCGTTCACTTCCGGCTCGCCTTCCCATACGTCCAGCAGACAGGCCCCCAGTTTCCCGGAGGTGAGGGCGGCGAGGCACGCCGCGTTGTCCACCACCGGCCCCCGCGCGGAATTGAACAGGATGGCCCCGTCTTTCATGGCCTTCAGGAACGCCTCATCCACGAGATGCCACGTGGGGTGGGGGCCGGACTTTTCGATGGGGACGTGACAGGTAATGATGTCGCAGGCAAGGATTTCTTCCAGGGGCCGATAGCGTGAGTCGCCCGTCTGTTCGGCCAGGGGCGGATCGTTCAATACGCACGTCAGCCCGAGCGCTTCCGCCTTGGCCAGCACCCGCCGGCCCACGTTGCCCACGCCGATAATTCCCAGGGTTTTGCCGGGGAGGGCGAAACCGTATTTCTCCGACAGCACCAGCAAGGCCGCCACGATGTACTCGGCCACGCTGTTGGCGTTGCAGCCCGGCGCGCTGGAGAAACCGATGCCCCGTTCCGCCAGGTAGGGCTTGTCGATGTGGTCCTCGCCGATGGTGCAGGTGCCGACGAATTGCACCGGCGTGCCTTCCAGCAGCTCCCGGTTCACCTGGGTGATGGACCGCACCACCAGGGCATCGGCCCGCGCCACGGTGGCGCGGGTGATGTTCCGGCCCGGCGCGGTAATCACGTCTCCCAGCCCGCCAAAGGCTTCAACACCGTAAGGGACATTCTCGTCAACGACAATTCGCATGGGATACTCCCCTGGTCTCCTTTCCAACCGATTGTGACCGATCCTGATTTCCGTCCAACCGGCCCCCTACCGCGCCATCTTCGCCCCTTCATCCAACACGATCATATAGTTTTCCACGGGCATGTAGTCCGTGAGGGAATTGCCCGTGCCCAGCGCCCAGAATCCGTCGTCGAAACAGGCTTCCACCATGCGGCGCGTGTAGGCCCTCAGTTCCGCCTCATCGGCGCGGCAGATAAAATCCACGTCCAGTCCGCCCAGTGGCGTAACCCGGTCCCCGTATTGGGCCTTGAAATCCGGCACGGGCAGGATGACATCCTCGAAAGAGTGCTTGGCGTCAATGCCGCAGCCGTCGATGATATCGTCATAGACCTCCGCCAGGTTGCCGCAGGAGTGGAGAATGAAGGGCTTGCCGTGCTCGTGAGCGATGTCGGCCATCTGCTTGTAGATGGGGAAGACATACTTGCGCAACTCCTCCGGCGGCAGGAAGGTGGAGGTCTTGAAGCCCAGGTCGTCGCCCTGGCGCAAGGCACCAACGCAATCCATGGAGGCGATGTTCCGTAGCGCCGTGGTGTGGAGCGTGCCTATCCGGTCGAACACGTCCCGCACCAGGTCGGGCTGCATGTAGATGGCCAGCGAAAGCCCCTCCACGCCCATGAGGTTCGTGGCCCACTCGTAGGGACCCGCGCACACGCCGCCCACGATCTTCGCGCCTTCGGGCAGGTGCTTCGCCGCGCGCTCGAAATGGCCGTAGTCCATGACGGCGTAGGGGTCGGGCCAGGCGTAGGCCTCGTATTCCTCGGGCGTGCTGAACATGACCGACGACTCCGAACCGTGGGAGGCTTTTCCCGAACCCGCCTGGCGACGGACCACGGGGTAGTTGGGCGGCACCTCCATGGGCACTTCGTCGTAGCCCATGCCCATCCAGAAATCGACATAGGTTGCCCAGTATGCGTCTTCGGCGGGCGGCATGTGGTTGAAGTCGGTTCCCGTGCGTCGTCCGATGAAGCCGCCGCTGGCGATGTGCTCGTAAAACGGCAGATGGGAGGGGCGTTCCTTGCGCAGCAGGGCCCGTTCGAACTGGGTGAAATCCGGTTCATGCTCGATGCGTTGTGTCATGGTGTATACTTTCCGTGATGGCCTTTCATGGGGCTCAATGGGACCGGCCGGGACTCGTGTTTTCTTGAATCGGACGACACAACGAACCGGCCACGCCCTTGAACGAGGTTATCATATTTGTGGATAGGGATGCGTCCGTACGCTCCCTATCCGAACGTGATTGCGGGGTATGGAATGCCCTCCACTCACCGGGGCCGCACCGGCAGGATAAGCCGGCTGGGATGGGCCGCGTCCATATGCACCCGGTTAAGGGCCTTCCGCATGGGTTCACCCTCGACCGGGTAGTCGGCGCCCGTGTTGGGGTTGACCTCGAAGCGGGGGTAGTTGCTGCTGGAGACGTGCAGGCCGATGCGGTGCCCCTTGTTGAAAACCCAGGCAATGCTCCACAGGTCGATATCCAGTTCCACCACATCGTCGAGGCCCTTGAGCAGGGGCGCGGCTTCGGCGAGGCTCTTCCGCGCTTTCACCCGCTGGATGCCGTCGAGCATGAGGATCTCCCGGTCGTCGCCCGCGGGAAAGATATCCACCAGTTTCGCCGTGAAGTCCGTGTCGGGCGCATCGGAAGAGACAAAGAGCTTCACCCGGACACGGCCGGCGATCTCCAGGGGCGCTTCGAGCGTTTCGCCCGCGAAGACCAGGATGTCGTCCCGGCCCTGGCGAACCTGGCGCTGGTCGAAGGCGCCGGAGGGCAGGAAGAGGTTTGCCCCGCCGTGGGTAGGCACGGGATGCGCCGGGTCGAAGGTGTATTGAAGGGTGCCGTGCTTCACGGTGGGGCAGGTGGTGGACAGGGCGCCCCCGGCCCCGAGGTAGAAGGGGGTTTCGTGGGTCAGGAAGGGCGGCCAGGTCTCCGCCGTGCGCCATTCGTTCCCCGGCGCTTCCGGGTCCGTGTCGTCGCCCATGACGTAGTAATACACCTTGGCGATACCGTCCAGGGCATGCTCATTTCCCCGAAGATAGCGATCCAGGAAAGCGACGTAGATCGCCTGCGGTTTCACCTCGAAACGGTTTTCCTTCAGCCCGTAGTCGTCGGTGATGTCGGGGCCGTGGGATGCCCAGGAAAGGATGAGCCGGTTCTTGCCGCGCGCGCCCTCCCCGCCCCGGGCCTCGCGGGCCTGGAAGGCGTTGATGATGCCCTGCTGGAAGATGTCGTACCAGCCGCCGAGGAAGAGGGCGGGCGCGGTGATCTCCCCGGCGCGGGCGTCGGCGTTGTAATAGGACCAGAAATCATCGTAGCGGGGGTGGGCCTTGTAGATGGGGATTATGTGAGGCTGTTTGACGAGGGTCAGCCATTGTTCCAGCATGTTCTTGCGGAAGACCCCGCCCTCGTACACGGCGAAACGGTAGAAATCACCGGGGGCCACCTGGATGAATTGGGCACGGAGGCCCTTCGTGGCGGGCGCCAGAAGCACCTGCGTAATGCCCAGGGCCGATCCGCCATAGGAACCCACCTTGCCGTCGCACCAGGGCTGTTGGTGGATCCACGCCACCGTGTCCGCCCCGTCCGTGAGGCCCTCGCGCCAGCCTTCGTAGTGGAAGACATAGGGCTTCCCTTCGCTGTCGCCCATGCCGCGCACGTCCTGCACCACCACGGCGTAGCCCGCCTTGACCAGGTGTTCGGGGGTGAGGTCGCGGCCATAGGTACTCCGAAGCAGCACCACCGGGAACGGCGGGTCGCCCTTGGGCAGGTGGATGTCGGTGGCCAGCTTCGTGCCGTCCGTCATGGCGACCTGCACGGTTTCCGCCTGAAGCGGAAGGGCGATCAGCAGGAGGCCCAGGGCCGGCGCACCGAACCGGAAGCGATGTTTCATGGCGGGAGCTCCTTCTTTTTGGAGGGGCGGATTCAGTGGACATGACGGACGTTATGCGCGGTCCACCTGGTTCACTTGGTCCACTGTGGCCACGGTCTTTTGCCGGGCTTCTTCCGGCAGTTATACTGCCACACCATGGTACCCGAAGCCGAACACCAACGCACCCCGCTGGTTTCCGTGATCATCCCTTCCCTCGATGGTCACCGAAACGGGGCGGTACCGCGGCTGCTGGAAAGCGTGCGCCGCCAGACTTTCCAGGATTTCGAGGTGCATGTTGTGAAGGGCGTCTCGCCCCAGGGCCGCGCCATCAACCGGGGCGCCGACATGGCGCGCGGTGAAATCCTCCTCATCCTCGACGATGACAGCGAGGTGGCGGACGAGACGGTTTTCGCCGCGCTGGTGGAGACCCTCCGGAAGAATCCCACGGTGGGCATGGCGGGGGCCAGCATCGTGGTGGCGCCGGATGCCACGCCCTTCCAGCGCCGGGCCGCCGCCCAGTTCCCCCGTTTCCAGACTCCCGTGGTGGACACCATCACCGACAGCGATCTGGCCTGCCACGGGTGCTGCGCCTTTCCGCGCAAGGTCTTCGAGGAGGTGGGCCGGGAGCGGGAGGATATCCTGCGCGGTCTCGACCCCGACCTTCGTGTGCGGCTTCGCGCGGCGGGTTACCGGGTGGTGCTCGTTCCCCATGCCCGGATTTATCACCCCATGCCCGACGGCTGGCGCAACCTGGTCCGCATTTTCTTCCGCAACGGCTACGGATCCGCCTATGCCCGGCGATTCCGGCCCGACAGCGTCTACGAGACCCACGAAGCACTCCACGACGCGACCTTCCGCCCGCGCACGTCTCTTGTTTACCGCCTGGCCCGCTTCCCCCTGCGCCTGCTGAAGGCCCTGGCGCGGGGCCGGTTCATGCGTTTTATCGCCTACACCAGCTATGCCTTCGGCTATGGCTGGGGCCTGTTTACCGCGCGGGAGATGGACCGTGCGTCTTAAAGCAACCCTTAAACGCGGCGTGAAGCGGGCGGCCCGCATGGCGGGCGCGTTGTGCCGCCCCGCGGCCGGCCGTTCCCTCATCCTCACCTACCACAGCGTGGGCTGCCGTGACCACGACATGAACGTGACGCCGGCGGCCTTTGAGGAACAGGTGCGGTGGCTGGCGAAACACCGGCCCGTCATTTCCCTCGACGATGCGGCCCGGGCCGTGCCCGGCGTGGCGCTGACCTTCGACGACGGCTTCCGGGATAACCTGGTCCATGCCGCGCCCGTGCTCCGCGAACTGGTACTTCCCGCCACGGTCTTCATCGTGTCGGGCCGCGTGGGATCCGTGCTGGCCGACGAGCCGGACCCCGAACACGGTGGCTTGATGGATTGGGAAGATATTCGTGAGATAGAAAAACTGGGCGTGACCATCGGGGCGCATACGCGCCGTCACCGCCGCCTCGCCAGCCTCTCCCCGGAAGAGCAGGAGACGGAAATCCGGGGCTGCAAGGCGGACATCGAGGCGGAACTGGGTCATCCCATCCGGCACCTGGCCTACCCCTATGGCGCGGCCACGGACTACGACGAAACCACCATCACCCTGGCCCGGGCCGCCGGTTTTACATGTGCCGTGTCGAACCGCTACGGCATCAATTCGCCTGTCGCGAACCGCTGGCAACTTCGGCGCATCTGGATCGACGTCACCGATGACATGGACATGTTTCGCGCCAAGGTCACGGGACAGCTCGATTTGCTGCGCCACCTGGAGGGCGGGATCGGTCTTGGCCTGCGGCGGCTGCTGAACCGATGGGGACGATGAGCGGTGCTTCTTGGGGGCTGTCGGGGAGGAGGATTCGCCGTGGAGACTTCCGTGACCGCTTACAAAAAAGCAGACTGCCCGAACCGTGTCCGGACAACCTGCTTCAGGGGAAGGAAGAGGCCGCGAAGGCGTCTTATCTTGTTGAAATCCGTTGAGATAACGATACGCCTCCGCGAAGGGTTGACACTCCGTCTCCTGGAAAGGGTATCCGTTCACAACGGGGAACGCCCCTGTTTCAGGGGTGTCGTGTCGTTATCATTGGAACACCAATGCGCTCTTACGTTCAATAAGCGCCATGAACGGGTCACGTGGGAACGCGCGGCAGAACACGTTTTCGTCCCGTGGGCGAAGCCCACGTCAGTTCCCGTAAGGGACGATTGAAAGCCTTCCATGCGCTAAGGAGTCAGGCTCGAGCACAGGTTCAATCGTCCCTTACGGGACTGGGGATATAGTTTTCCCTTTTTCCCAGCACTGAAGTGCTGGGCTATTGTCAACCGCCCTACGGGACGAAGCGGCATGGCCGCTACGGGACGGAGGTGGGCTTCGCCCGTTTGAACACCTAACCCGGCGTGGCCGGGAATCATCTCCACGGAGAATCGTGGTTCCGAAGCAACGTAGAAGAGGCTTCCAGCCTCTTCAAAAGCGGCTGGAAGCCGCTTCTACGTTTTCCCGCGAAGGCGGGGCTCCATGATCATGTATCCGCAGATTGCGCAGATGAACGCAGATTCTCTCGTTCCCATGCAGAGCGTGGTGGGTAGGGTGGGCCAGGGCCCACCAAGCGAAGCTTCTCATTTCGTGTATTTTGTGTATTTCGTGGCTGAACCTGAAAAGGGCCGTTGCGCCCTTATCGCGGAGGATTCTACTCATTTTTTTCGCCATGCAGCATTGACGTATATCGACTGTTCTCCATGGCGCGGCTGTTGAAATCCACAGTGACTTACGACCAATCCTGCGATTTAATCGCCGTTTTTACGTTCATGGAAAGGTTTGGCGTTGTCCGGCCATTCGTCTCCCGTGACGCGCCTATTTGACCTCTTTCACGGAAGTGATGATCTTGTCCACGAGGCCGTATTCCAGGGCTTCCCGGGCATTCATCCAGAAATTACGGTCGCTGTCCTGCGCCACTTTTTCGACGGATTGGCCGGTTTCCTCGGCCACCATCTCATTGATACGCCCGCGGAGCTTGAGGATCTCCTGCGCCTCGATGCGGATGTCGGAGGCCTGGCCGCCGGCACCGCCGCTGGGCTGGTGCAGGAGGAAGCGCGTGTTGGGCAGGGACAGGCGGGACCCCTTGTCGCCGCCGAAGAAAATGGGCACGGCGATACTGGCCACCCATCCCGCGCCAATGGTGATGATGGGGGACTCTATATACCTCATGGTGTCGTAAATGGCGTAGCCGGAATCCACGTGTCCGCCGGGCGAGGAAATGATCACACGGATGGTTTCGTGGGATTCCGCGTCAAGCACCAGGAGCTGGGCCATCACCTTTTCCGCCAAGTCCTGCTCCACGGGACCCGTCACCAGAACGGTACGCGATTTCATCAGTTTCGCGATAAAACCATCCTGTTTCGCTTCTTCCTGGTCACATTGCTTCTCTGCGTTGAACAGGGGCATGGTGGTTCCTCGAATGGGCTGTGTTGAAAAGCAGGGCCGACGGCCCCAAAGCGGTATTCTGACACTTCGCCAGGGAGTGGTTCAAGATGTCGATGTCCTGGTGTCCTGGATGCCTTTGCGGGATAGATGATTTTTGCGAGACAGGTGAGAAGAACCCCCGTTCCGCAAATACCTCAGGGAACGCGCACGGTCAGGGTCAGGCCGGGGGTGTGAAAGGATGCATCCTCCTTTTGGAGAAATCGGACCTCCGGCGCGCTGTCGACGCGTACCGTTACCACCCTTTCCCCCTGGGCGTTTATCAGGGAGGCCCGTGCCGGTGTGTTTCGCCAGCCGGTGATTTCCCCGTAACGTTTCCGGGCCTCCCCTTTTCGCCACCCGCCAAAACGGCCCGCTTCGGAGACGCCCCGGATCAGAAGGCCGTTGTTCATGGCGAGGGCGGTGAGTACGATGGTGGAATCCTGGGATGTGTCCTTCCAGATGGTTGCGCCCAGTCCCTCGAACACACCGAGCAGCGTTTCCCCGCCCCAGGTTACAAGTTCTTTCTCCACCGTGGCGTCACCCAACAGCATGGCGAGGGCTTTCGCCAGGGGCCGGGCGTCCGGTGCCGGGCGGGGTTTTGCACGGGCGAAAAGCTTGAGCGACGCCAAGGCGAGGGGTTGTTTGCCGCAGGCGATCAACGCCCGCTCGTAGGCCACGCCCCGGTTTCGCATGGGCACGGCGGAGCAGACATCGCGGAGCCGCTCCAGGAAGGCGGCGATGCGTTCTTCTCCGAAAAGGGTTGTCGCGTTGTCGGACGGACGGGCCTGGAGGGAAAGGGCGAAGGCCTCCGCCCCGGGCAGGGGCGCGCCCCGTTCCAGCGCTAATTCGGCGTTCCAGAAATGGGATGCCGCCGGGTTGTAGTGCTTCGAGAGAAGAAGGAAGTTTCGGACCGCCCACGCCGGTCCGCCGGTCTTGAGGGTGGCAAGATGCGCCTCGGCCCGGATGAGGTTGGCGGGGGCGGTCCAGGTTCCATAGAAGCCGCCATGCAACGCGGCCAGGGTGGCCACGGCCGCAACGGCGCCGGCCACGAGGGGCTTTTTCATGGCGGGAGAAGCGTTTTGGGTTTGGAGCGGCCGGGCGTAGGCGGCGAGGAGCGTGAAAAGAACCACCATGGGCAACGACAGTTGGAGATTGGGCAGGAGGACCAAGGGCGGGGCCAGTGCCAGGACGGCCACCAGGCCAAGGTGGATGCCGGGCTTGTCCTCCAGGCGGGCGACCAGGAGCCGTGCGAGCACGCGGGCAACGATCCAGAGAAGGAGCAGGGCCGGTATCCACCGGTGGGCCGATCCGGGGAGGGCGGGGATGCCCGTGGCCCGCAGGGCTTGGGCCGTCGGGGGGATTGCATGGATCAGCCAGAGTACCAGGGGAACTGCCGTTGACGCGAGGCAAAGACGTTTTCCGATGGATAGATCGCGCGAAAAAAGCAGTGCCACGACCAAGGCGACGGCCAAAGCGGCTTCGGTGAAGGCCGCCGACCCGTTGGTGCTGAAAAAGCACGCCACACCCGATTCCGGTGCGAAAGCCATGGGGAGGCTTCCGTCGAGGAAGGAGGTGTGTACCGCCGCCAGTTCCAGGATGGTCCGTATGCCCGACGCGCAGCAGAAATACCACAGGGCGCGAAGGATAAGGGGGCGCGTGACCGCGAAGTGCAGCGTCGCCAGGAAAACCGGGACGGCCAGGGCCAGCTTGAGCGCCATGGCCCCGTGCGCCATGGGAAGGGCGGGGAGGAGCAACACGGCCGGCCAGGCCAGGTCGAAGGGAATGCTCGGGCGGATGCCTCGAAGCCAATCCACCAGGGCCAGAACAACCAGGGCGGCCAGCGGAAAAGCCGCCAGGGGCAGACCGAGTATCGGCACGGAGGCCGACGAACCCAGTGGTGCCAGGAAGGCGGACAGGCAGAGCAACGGCCCCGCGCCGACGTGGGGCCGGGAAATCAACGGGGGATCCAGTTCCCGGTCGCCGCCAGATGAATGATGGCGCCGGTGAGGAGGAAGAGGAGGAAAATCGCCAGGGCGAGACGGCGTTCGAGACGGACCCGTTGCAGTGCGTCGCGCATGGTTAGAATACCCCGTAGGCCTGCTCGATGGCGGTGAGAATCCGGCTTGCGGTGGCCACCACGGGCACGACTTCCATACCCGCCCGTTGACCGAGGCGCACCATGGCTTCTTCGTCCAGGGGATTGCTCATGGCCGTGATCAGTTTGCCCTCTTCGATACGGAGGGGCACGCACACATGCCATGTGCAGAGACCGCGCTCGCCACAGGCCGCGGCCGCGGGGTCGATGGATTCTTTCGTGGGATCGGCCATGGCCAGCCCAAGCTGCCTGGCGAGAGCTTCCGCGAGGCCCTCCTCGGAAATGTAGCCATGATTCAGAAGCAGCGTGCCCAGCGGGATGTCCGGGCGCTGCTGCTTTTCGAGCAAGGCAACCTGGAGTTCTTCCTCCGTGATGGCCCCCGCCTCGATAAGGACTTGGCCCAGGCGCATGCGGCTTTCGTCCCCCTCCGGGCTTCCCGGCGCGTGGTCTGCCGCTTCGGATTCCGGGAGCAGGGCCAAAACGGTTTCCATGAGCGCCGCCTCGTCCTCCCGGGCGGTGGTGTCCGTCGCTTCAACATCCTCCAGCGAATCCAGGAAGGCATCAAGCGTAGCAGGGGACGTTGAATTTCGGCCCTGGGCCTCGATCACCCGGCGCTCCAACGCCGCGATGCGTTGTTCCTTCTCCGCGAGTTCCGCCTCAAGCCGGCCGATTTCTTCGGCGGCGTTCGCGGTGGGCGTTTCCTTCGCCCCGGAGAGTTCGGCCACTTGGCGTTCGAGTTCCTCAATCCACGATTCGGCGGTGTTGAGTTGCTCGCGGCATTCACGCGCGGCTTCCGCCTGGGCCAGCGAATGGTCCGCCCGGGCCTCGAATTGGGCCGCGCGGCTTTGGGCTTCTTCCAACGCGGCCTCACGCTCCGTCAGGGCTGCCTTCAGCTCCCGCAATTCCAGTTCAAGCCGGGCATTTTCATCCTGGGCGACACGGGCCTCCGCCTTCATGGTTTCAAGTTCCAGGTGGAGGTCCTCGAAATCCTTTTCCGGGTTTGTCCGTTCTTCCGGAGGAGGGGGGGAATCCACGGCGCGGCGGGCATGCATCAGCTCTGAAACTTGCGATTCCAGCGTGGTGACCACCTCCTCATGTTCCCGCAGCGTGACACGAAGGCGGTCCCGTTCCGCGGCGGCGGCATCCGCGGCCGCCCGGGCCTCATCCACCTGCTTTTGCAGTTCCCGGGCCGTCTTTTCCGTCTCTTCGAGCTTCGTGGTCGCCGTGCCGAGAGCCGCATCGGCCTCGTCGGCCCGCGCCTCCGCTGCCTGGCAGGTGGTCTCGGCGACGGCGATTCGCTCTTTCAGTTCATCATTTTCCGCGCGCAGGGCGCCGGCTTCCGTTTCACGGCGGGCCTCGGTATCGCGAAGCGCCGCCAATTCTTCGCGCAGGGAGTTCACCGCTTCCGTCAACTGGGGGTCCACGGCCGCATGGGATTCGCGCGGCTCCATGGCGGCCATGAGGGCATCGAGCGTGTTTCCCATACGCTGGATTTGCGCGTTGACCGTGACGTGGGCCTGGGTAACTTCGGCGGTCCACGCACGCACCGTCGCGGCGAGTTTCTCCATCAGCTTCGCGAGGTCGCGCCCCATGGCCTCGGTTTCCGGGGAAAGGGGAGCGCCGTAGTCCGTAACCGAGCCGGGCGGAAGCGCGTTGGCGGGCTGCGTGGCGCGAAGCCGGGCCAGTTCCTCGCGGGCAGCGGCGAGGGCGGTGGCCTGCTCCTGGCGTGCCGTGAGCACTTGAAGCAACCGGCCCAACTGCCGGTTGGACGTATCGAATTGGGCGACGAGCGCCTGTTGCGCCGTACCCACTTCATGCTTCCAGTCCTCCACCGTGGTGGCGAGGCGCGTGGAAAGCTCGGATCCCTGCTGCTCCATACCGCTCCATCCCGTACCACCGTTGTCTCATGCTGCCGGTGGCCTGCCCGGATGATTATAGGCGGCCCATGTCCGCGCTTCAATGGCGCCGGCACCAATATGCTAAGATAGCCGCGTTGAACGTGTCGGCCGGTTTCACGCGTGCCAAAGGAGGACTTGGGATACCTTGCTGAGTCGTCTGTTGACCATACGGGAACAGGTAATCCTGGCCGTGATTCCGGCGGCCATCATCTTGGGCGCGATAGTGTTGCTGTTGACCGGGAAAGAGGATTCCGGTGCGGTTGTGCCCGCCACGGACGATCCTGTTGCCACGCGGGTCACGCCCGTGCCGCATGAGCCGTCCGCCGTTGGCGGGCAAAGTACCAGGGTCCTTCGGGAAGTGGCGGCGCCCCATGTGCCGAAGGCCGTGTCTCTTCCCCCGCCGTCTCCCCCGAAACGTATTGGAGTCGCCGTGCGAGGCGCTGTGGCACGGCCGGGCCTGTACTACGTGGATGAAGGCCGGCGGGTCCAGGACCTGTTGCGCGAAGCGGGTGGCGTGACGGCCGACGCCGACATGACGGATATCAACATAAGCGCCCATCTTCAGGATGCCACGACCTTAACCATTCCCACGAAGCCGGCCGATTCGGGGGCGCGTTTCCGTGGCGGCGGACGTGCCCCCGTGATGAATCCCCGACAGTACACGATCTCCGGTTGGACCCCTGCGCCGTCCGCTCCCGTGGAGGGCGGCGGAGATGTCCGCGCGGGGGTTTCATCGGGCCTGGTTAATGTCAACACCGCCGATGCGGCCACGCTGGAACGTCTTCCCGGTATCGGACCGGTATTGGCCCGGCGGATCCTGGCCGCCCGTTCCGAGGCACCTTTCAGCAGCCTGGACGATTTGGCACGCGTACGGGGGATTGGCGCCAAGACCATTGCCAGTCTCCGGCCCTATATTCGGGTGCGATAGAAAACAGACCGCCCGGGAAATCGGTCTGCCCCTTGTTTTGCGGACCCGTGTGGGCAAACCGGTATTATGGTGTCTCGGGCCGTGAACGATTGTGAAACGTGTAAGGAAAAGGACGATGCGAAGAAACCCTGTACCCTGCCTGCTCTTGGCCTTGTTGTTCATGATGTCCGCCCTGGCTTCGCCGCCCGGACAGTCCCCGGGCCGGACCCGGAGTTCCACGGAACGCCTCGAGCCCGCACGGCTCGAAGCGGCTTCGGCGGATGCGGCCCGTTATGAAGCGGCCCGGGTGGAACGGGACCTGCTGGCACCGTTGCGGGATTTTCGCGCGGCCATCCATGTTCACGCAAGCGATTCGAGTCATACGGGGGGCACGCTGGACGAGTTGCTGGCGGAGGCGAAGCGGGCGGACGTACGTATCGTTATGCTGAGCGATCACTACCGCCCGCCCCGGGACTTCATGGACGGGTGGCGCGGGTTGCGTGACGGGGTGCTGTTCATTCCCGGCTCCGAAGGCAAGGGATTCCTGATCTATCCCGATGCCTCGGTCATGGAACACATGAACGGGACCAAAGCGGCCCTCATCGAGGCGGCAGGGGCCGGAACGGCGTTGTTGTTCCTCTCCCATGTGGAGGGACGGCTCGACCACGACATGGCGGGCCTCTCGGGCATGGAGATCTACAACCGCCACTATGACGCCGAAGACGACATGGCCATTCTTCTGCCGTTGAGCATGGCCCTGACCGACCCGGCCGAACTGCCGGTCGTGCAGGCCGCGCTGAAGGATTTTCACGAGGCCTTTCTGGCCTGCCAGTTGGACTACCCGGCGGTCTATCTCAAGAAGTGGGACCGGGAAACACCGCGCCGCCGGCTGACGGGCGTAGGCGCCATTGATTGTCATCACAATAACATTCTTGTGTTGAAAATGAAGGATGCCCGGACGGCACTCCTCGGGACCAACGTCGATGCCGATGAGGACATGCGGGAGATTCCCGCGACCGTGCGTCCCGGCATCCTGGAGATAATGAAGGACCACGCGCCGGGGGATGTTGTGGCCCAACTCGACCTGGATACGTACTACGATTCCTTCCGTGTGATGAGCACCCATATCCTGGCGGAGGAACTGACGGAAAAGGCGGTGCGCGCCGCCCTGCGCGAAGGCCGTGCCTACGTGAGTTTCGACTGGATGTGCGACCCCACCGGCTTCGCCTACCAGGCGGTGGGCGAGAAGGGCCGTGTCGCGGTGATGGGGGAGGAGGTTGCACTGGCCGAAGTGACCGCGCTGGAGGCCGCCTTCCCGGTGGCCTGCAAAGTTCACATCATTAAAAACGGGAGACGGCTCCGGACGGATGAAGCCGCGAAAATCCGTTACGAGCCCCAAACTCCCGGTGTTTACCGCATCGAGGGTTGGCTCACCATTGATGGCGAAGAGCGGCTTTGGATTTTATCCAATCCGATCTACGTGCGATGAGTAACCCTTCACGACGACGAGGCCCCGTTGGCATCCCGGTTTCACGGAATTGAGTGCGGCCCACAGCCGGGAGCGGCTGTGCCACATAAGAAAAGACGGAAACCTTGACGACGAAACAGCCGCCCTTGAAAGGGGCCTCAATTCGTAGGGTGGGCCTTGGCCCACCATATCCCTTTTTTCGGAACCACGGTTCTTCGTGGAGACGATGCCTGGTTCCGGCTGCGCCGGGTTAGGGATTATCCCAAAGCGACTATCGAGAGAATAATCAAATGAAGAACAGAACCACGGAAAACACAGAAAACACGGACAAAAGGAGTATGAATGTCCGAGTATTCCGTGTGTTCCGTGGTAAAAAAATTACCTTGAAGGCAAGGTGGTTGAAGTTCATAAATGGGGTGAAGGGTTACCGGGATAGAACGAGTAGAATTCTCCGCGATAAGGGCGCAACGGCCGTTTCCAGGTTGAAACGGCCGGGATACGCGTGCAACAGGAGGCCGGTGAAATACCCGGCTAGACACGCCGGTCCAGGTGTTCGCCCGGACGATAGGGCCGGGCGTGGGCCAGTTCGGGATCGGCCATTCGGGTGGAAACGAAGGTTTCCCGGGGGCGGCCATTTACGTGAAGAATTTCCGTGCCCACCACGCCCCGTTGAAGGAGTCGGGCGAGCATCTTGAGGAAAATGGCTCGCTCTTCGCCGGAGAGGGCCGTGGCATTCTCCACCGGATCGCGTCCCCCCGAAGACAAATCCAGCGCCTCCGAAATCGCGCCGAAGGCGCGCCCATGGACGGAAGAGAACCGGTCGGTTTGACTTGACGGGATGGATAGGGTGGTCATGGTTGTGTCAACCTCTCTCGGGCGCCGGAAACAGCGTGATTCCACGTTATTTATCGGCAGGGCCGTCCTTCCGCTTGACGGCCATACCGTTTTTCATGCTTAATTATTATTTTACGCATATTGCCCATTCTGCGTTTAAGGTTTTCCTTGACTTATTCCGACGGGCTAGTGTAAAACGGACTAGGTTAAGTAGAAGTGTTTCTTAGGGTTGGAGCCGTTGTGACGGGATTTCCCGTTGCAGCGAGGATGAACCGTCTTGGGTACGCTGTTTCCCATCGGGATCCAGGGGCGTTTTCCGGACGGCGGTGGCGCCACCTTGGGGTGGTATCATCGCGTGGTTATCCGAAACATGGTGGGCTTGTGAAAGTCCGGGTATAATTTCGACAGCACAGGGCGGAACCCGTGGTACTCGCGGTTCGGCCGGGGTGGGTCTCGGAGGATGTTCTCCGGGCAGGGCCGTGGGACAGAAAGGTTGTGGGTCACATGAGTTTGAATCAATCGACACACGTTAAGCGCATGGTGGTCATGGCGGCACTCTTGACGCTGACCGTGGGAGCCTTGGGGTCGGCCTTTGCCGCGGGGGATGATTCCAAGATTATTTTCGGCCAGGATGATCGCAAGGATGTGTATCAACTGACCGATCCCGACCAGATAACCTGGGCCGCCGCGACCTGCGCCCTGGTTGCCGACTGGCAGCTTCCTTTCGATGAACAGTCACAGCAGTACAACCTGTTCACCTTCCCCTACGTCCAAACCGCCGATGGCATAACCTTTGTTCCGGCGTGCGACGAGGAGCCCTTCGGCAACCAGGAAACCGCCGCTTTCTGCTCGGGCTTCCTGATCGCGCCCAACCTGGTCGCCACGGCGGGCCATTGCATCACGGGCAACTTCGACATGGAGAGCACTTATTTTGTTTTCGGTTTCGACATGGAAAGCCCCACGCGTGAAGTCACCCAGTTCAGCATGGACCAGGTGTACCGGCCCGTGGCGATGGTCACCCACGCCCTGGATTTCTTCGCGGATGGCCGTGATTTCGGCGTTTTCCTTCTTGACCGGCCCGTGGAAATGAGCGGTGTCGTGCCCTTTGACATTCGAACGGAGGGCAAGGTGGCCGATGGTATTCCGGTGGGTGTCATTGGGCACCCCAACGGCTTGCCCACGAAGGTTGTTTTTTCGGAGGCCACGCGCGTCCAGGAGAACGACCACCCTTACTACTTTACGGCCAACACGGACGCTTTAGGCGGGAACTCCGGATCGCCCGTCATCGACGCCGCGACGGGACTCGTCGAGGGCATCCTGGTTCGTGGCAGCGATTTTATTGATCATTATGTTATTCAGGGCGACTGCTTCGTGTCGAACGTTATCCCCGATGACAGCACCTTCGGGGTGGAAATGCAACGTACCACGACGTTTGCACCAGACATAGCCACATTCCTCGTGGCCGATGTACAGCCCGATTTCCGTGCCGCCCCGGCGCGCGACGGGCAGGGCAACCCGGTGGTGATGCTTACCTGGAAAAACCCGGTCGACGAAGACGGTCAACCCGCCTTCCGGGACATTCGCATCGTGCGTGCCGTGCGAAGTTTCGCCACCAGCGGCGATGAGGGAACGGAGATGTTCTCCTTTACGGCCGCCGGAAATGTTGCCGTGGAAGACATGCCCGAGATACAACTGGACTTCAATGTTCAGGCCGGTATCGAATACTTCTACACCATGTTTGTCAACCCCGTTGAAGTCTGGTATGACGATGTGCCGGCCTTCGCGAATGCCACGGTGAATGACGAACCCATTACCATCCTGGCGGAGGCCTTTGGCAGCGGGCTTGGGGAGGATGGCAATCCGGTGAACCGGCCCCTCGATATCGCCAACCGGCAGATCACCTTTTCGCCCACCACGGGCGCGGAATCAAACAGTCCCGTGCCGGGTGTGACCGTGGCGAGTAACGGGGGGTATGAAGCCTCCATTGTGCGGGGGGTCACGCACCTTCCCGTCGCCCGTGATGACGGTTCCTTTGACGCGTTCCAGGTTGCCATGACGGATGACACGGTGGTTACGTACCGCTTCGCCCGGAACCTGGAGTTTCCTTTCTATGGCCAGCGTTATGACACGCTGTACATAAGCGCTAACGGCTATATTACCTTCCAGCCCATGGAATCGTCCGACCCGTTGAATTTCCCCTTCGCGGGCGATGTCCAGTTTCCGAGTTTGGCGAATCACTTTGCCGTGCCGCGCATCTCCTATCTTTTCTCCGACCTCAACCCGAGCGCGGGCGGGGAAATGTGGATCAAACCCATGGATGATCGCCTGGTCATCACGCAGGAGAACGTACCCGACGCGCAGCCCATGCTTGCGGAGACGCTGGTCTCGTTGAACACGGTGCAGGTCGAACTCTTCTTCAGCGGCCATATCCGTATCACCTATCTCAACGTGGGGGTCCCCGAGGCCATTATCGGTCTTTCCGACGGATTGGGCGAACCCGGGCGGCCATCCGAAGTCACCACCTTCCTCACCGACCAGATGAGCCGGGTTGACCTGAGCCAGGCGCCCACAGCGCCGGCCAGCCTTACCCTGCTGCCCACGGCGCCACAATCAGTCGGCATGGGAGGCATCGTTGACTTTACGGTTATCGCCCTGGCACCCGCCGACGCTTTCGGGACGCCCATCCTGACGGCGGATTGGAACGGTGTCGGTCCGGTGCCTTTCGCCGATAACGGGGATGGAACGGGGCGTTTCACCTGGCAAACCACCTTCGAAGACGAAGGCTCCTACACCGTGCGGGTGCGTGCCCAGTTGGGTGATGCCACGGCCTTCCAGTCGGTGGCCGTGGAGGTGCTTCCGGAGTTTGTCTATCCCGAAGCCCGTAACCTGCGTGTTTACATGGACGGTGAAACACCCGGTAATGCCGCCGATGACGCCGCGGCCGCGGCTGACCGTACCGTGAGCACCCATGAGGGGCTGCTGGCGGCCTATGATTTTTATCACGCCTTGGGTTTCCCCGAAGGCGACACCACCCTGCTTTGGATGCGGAACGGCCAGGTGGTTCCCGGTTTGCAGAACCAGCTTTCCGTGCCCGCCGGCATGACCCGGGGTGGTGATACGTGGAATTACACTGTCACGCCCGTGGCCCTTGACCCCGACCCCGCCGCGGGTTGGCTCCTGTACGGTGATTCCGCCGTGTCGCCCACCATCACCATCGACGGCAGTCCCCTGATTTTGAGTGTGACGCCGAACGTGGGCCGCCAGGAAGGCGGCGAGACGGTTCGGATTACGGGCCGTGATTTCGACGGTCTCATCGGGGTTTATTTCAACGAAACCCAGGTCGATTTCTGGCGCAACGCGGGAACCGTGACCGAAAACGGCGAGCTTTACGACGTTCTTGAGGTGACCACCCCGCTCCATCCGCCGGCGACGGTGGACATCCGCATCCGAACCAACGTGGGTGAGATCGTCCTGGAGAACGCCTATACCTACGTGGGCGATGATGAGGTGCTGGTCATCGCCGACGTGAACAACGACACGGTGGTCGATGCCCTCGACATTCAGATTGTGCTGAACGCCATCTTGCGGACCGAAGGACTCAAGAGCACCTTCAACCCCGATGTCAACCGCGATGGCCTGGTGAACACCACGGATCTTCAGTTGGTCGTGAATGAAGCCCTCGTGCTGTAGTCCCGGACATTGAGCCTGCATTCCCTTCGCCGTCACGTGGAAGCGCGTGGCGGCGAAGCTTTGACCGCACGGAGTTTTCCATGTTCTGGTGCGTCCTCGTAACGGTAACAGCCCTTGCCGCCCCGCCTTCGGGACAAATTGCCTACCTGGCCCTGGGCGAAGGGGCAAGGCAGGTGGCCATGCTCGACCTCGCATCGGGGGACACGCGCCCCGTGGGGACGGGCACGCAGGACGGCGCGCCGGTTTGGTCGCCCGGCGGGGACCGTCTCGCCTTCTCC
The DNA here is from genome assembly GCA_024278275.1 of Candidatus Hydrogenedentota bacterium. Taxonomy (GTDB): domain Bacteria; phylum Hydrogenedentota; class Hydrogenedentia; order Hydrogenedentales; family JAJRTN01; genus JAJRTN01. The sequence goes on along the minus strand of JAJRTN010000036.1, from coordinate 8,221 downwards.
ACCGCCGCGGGCGATACCCGGCGGATCGCCATCGTATCCCCCGACACGGCGGCGTTTGAAAAGCTGCCGGGCGCCCATGCCTGGAATACCCATCCCCGCTGGTCGAGTGATGGTTCGGCCATCGCCTATGAAGTTTCCCCCGGGGCCGGGTCGCTGCCCCGTCTCGCCGTCCATGACTTCCACACGGGCCGCGAAATCCTTTGGGGCGGCGGCCGGGAGGGCTTGTTCCGCCCGGTTTGGCTGCCCAACCTCGACCTTCGCCTGTTTCTGGATCCCGACCATGAACTGAGCATCGAAGGCGTGGACCTGGGGCGGCTTTGGGCCGAGGCCGAGGTGTCCGGGGCAGTCTTGGCCGTGGGGACCACGCGCGCTCTCGGCCGGATTTCCACGGAGATTTACGTGGTCACCGAGACCCAGGTCATGCCGCTCCTGCTGGACATGATCGCCGAAGACAGCGAACGCTTCGTGGAGTGGGGGTGCGCCGTGGACCGCAAGGGCCGCCAGGTGGCCTTCGAGTCCAACGACGGGGGCGACCGCGAGATCTATATGCTCGGCAGCCGGGGATTGGTCAACCTCAGCAATGACCGTCACGCGGACTGGAACCCGGTCTGGTCGCCCCGCAAGAACTGGCTGGCCTTTGAATCATTCCGGGGGGGACGCCAGGGCGTCTACGCTGTCTATACCAAGACCGCCAACGTGCGGCCCGTCGTCGCGGGTGACGACTTTGACGCACGGTCCCCGGCGTGGTCACCCGACGGGAAATGGCTGGCCTGTGTCGTTGATGAAGGCGCCCGTTCCGGTCTTCGCATACAGGCGGTGGAAGAGGGAACCCCGCCGATCGATTATTCCCTGCCTTCACCGGGCGTGGCCGCGCCCGCCTGGCGCCCGGAGGCCAGGCCATGATACGCGTTCTTGTGCTTGTCTCGATTGCCATCACGCTGCCCGCGGCCGCACGCAACGCCGACGGGACACTCGCGGTTATCGAGTATCCCAATTGCGGCGCTCCCGCCATGGTCACGCCGGGCGGTGCCTTTTCCGTCCGTCTTCGGGAGAAGGCGGAACTGTTTCTGGTTTCGGAAAAAACGCGGTTGCCCCTGGAAACCCGATGGACCGGCCGGGAATGGGGACTGCCAACAGGACGATGCAGGCTTCCCGGTGATCTGATCCCCGGGGATTACACGCTCGAAGCCGTTACGCCCGGCGCGACCGACGCGAATCGCGGCGTCGTTCATGTTGTCGAGAACTTTCCCGATACGTACACCATCGCCCAAATCGGCGCTTTGGACCTGCGTGGGGATGACGAGGCCTCATTCACGAGGGTACGGACGCTTTTGGAGAAGGCACAGGCCGCCGGGGCCGTGTTCGCCGTCATCACGGGCGGCCTTGCGTCCGAAGAGACCGCCGGCATATACCGTCCAATCGTTCAACTCCTTTCGACCGCTCCCATCCCCGTTTTTACATGTCCCGAAACGGCGGCTTCACCCGTGGCGGCCACCTTTTGGGGGCGGGGGGGCTATGTCTTTCGATTCGGCGCCGACGGCTACCTGGCCTTTGACACGACAGGTCCCTTTCCCGCGGACGAAAATGGACCGCAGGCGGCGTGGCTCTATCGTGTCCGCCGCCGAATCCGCGATAGCCGCTGGAGCATTGGATTGACGCAATACTATTCCCATGCCATGGGAATCCGTGCCCAACTCACCCTTTTGGTCGATGATCCCCTGGACGCCCTGCTTTCTTCGACCGTGCCTTCGTATGAAGGGCATCCCCTTTCCACGGCGCCTTGGGGACACACGGCCTTGTTCCCCCTCCCCCCCGGCACGTCCGGCATTCCGTGGCGTCTTCTGCGCATCGGCGCGGGCATACACGAGATTGCCGTGCCATTGTCCAAACCAGCGCCGAAGAGTGAATAGCCCTCGGCCTTTGCTCGTCTTGTCTGCCGTAGTGACCATGAAAGCGCCGGCACGCGGTGGGTGACCGGAGCGGCGGCGCGAAGCAAACGACAAGGCGTCGCCGGAAGGGTCGGGAAAGGCCCTCGGCGGCCGCAACGGAGGTACTCCCATGAAGCAATGGACGGTAACATGGGGATTGGCCCTGGCGCTGGTGTTGGCGCAAGGGGTGTGGTCCGAGGCCGCCGCCGGGCCGCGCCCAACCATCAAAACGAGAACGCCCTCGCGCTCGGTCGCTCGTTCCGCGCCTTCGGTACGTTCCAACATCCGGTCCGGTGCCAGGGCGGGACACCGATTCCGTACAAGCCCGAACCGCGCGTCATCCCCTTCGACAAACCGATTCAACGGCGGCGACCGCGCCACGGCATCCGGCGCGTTGGGGCAGGCGTTGGGTTCCGCCCTCGCCGGGCGGGCCAACGGTCTTGGCTCGGGTTACAACGGCCGCGGCGCCTATGGTTCGGGGGGCTATGGGGATATCCTGTCGGAATTGGGCCGCTACATCGACTACGCGCAGCGTGACCGCCGCCACCGTTCCCACGAAGACCAACGGTACCGCGCTCAACGGGACGCCCTGATTGCCGATGCCGTGGTCCAGGTGGTGGGTATGGTGACCTCGGCCCGGCGGCAGCCTCGGGCCTACGTTCCCGCCCCGCCGGTCCATGAGATACGCCAAGTGCTGGTTGAGGAAGGGCACTACGAGCGGTACCAGGTTTATATTGAACCCGTTTATGACCGCCACACGGGCGAAAAAATGGATGGCGGGTACCATGAAACACGCACCCGCTGGGTTCCCCCCCGCTACGAGGAGCGGATGGTGCTGGTCCAACGATAAGGGCGGACGCACACCATCCCGCACGGATCTGCACGGACCGTGAGCCGGGTAATCCTGCCCGTGCAGGTCCGCGCCGGTCCAGCTTTCCACGCGCCGATCAACCTGCGCATATTGAGGGTAGTATCAAGGAAAGCGGGATCGGCTTTTACCAGGGCAGGGAGAATCGGCCATGCGACAAAACCCAAACGCGCCGGCGCGGGCACGCAATTTCGCAAGCGACAATTGGTCGGGTATCTGCCCGGAGGCCTGGGCGGCCCTGGAAGCCGCCAATCGGGACCATTGTCCCGCCTACGGCGACGACCCGTACACGGAGAAAGCCTGCGAATGGCTGCGTGATTTCTTCGAGACCGACTGCGAGGTGTACTTTACGTTCAACGGCACGGCGGCCAATTCCCTGGCATTGGCCTCGCTTTGCCGGAGTTACCACAGTGTCGTCTGCCATGCCCTGGCCCACGTGGAAACCGATGAATGCGGCGCCCCGGAGTTCTTTTCCAAGGGAACCAAGGTCCTTCTCGTGGACGGCAAACTCGGCAAGGTAAGCCTGGAGGCTGTTGAAGAGCGTATTCACCGCCGTAACGACATTCATTACCCCAGGCCCAAGGTGCTGAGCCTGACCCAGTCCACGGAATTGGGCACCGTCTACACCGTCGATGAGCTTCATGCGGCGGGGGCCCTTGCGCGCCGGCACGGCCTGCGGGTTCACATGGATGGCGCGCGTTTCGCCAACGCCCTCGCCACCCTGGAAGTGCCGCCCCGTTCCATCACGTGGGAAGCCGGTGTCGATGTGTTGTGTTTCGGCGGCACGAAGAACGGTATGCCCGTGGGCGAGGCCGTCGTGTTTTTCGACAGGACCCTCGCCGCGGAATTCGACTATCGCTGCAAACAGGCCGGCCAGTTGGCGTCGAAGATGCGCTTCCTCGCCGCTCCCTGGGTGGGGATGTTCGAATCGGGGGCCTTTACCCGCCACGCCCGCCACGCCAACCGGGCGGCGGCTCGGCTGGCCGCGGGCCTGGAAGCATTGGGCCTGCCGCCACGTTACCCCCGGGAATCAAACGCCGTGTTCGTGTCCCTTAAGCCCGAATGGGCCGAAGAACTGCGTGAACGCGGATGGTATTTCTATGAGTTCATCGGCGAGACCGGCGCCCGCTTCATGTGTTCCTGGGACACGGCGGACGTGGACGTGGATGCCTTGCTCCAGGACTGCGCGGAGGTCTTGGCCTCGGCAACGTGATGACCCTCCCGTGTCTTTCCTGTCGCGACACCGAGACATGTCAATACGCCGATTAGAACCTTCGGGGGCCCCGGGAGGCATTTGAAAAATGAACCTATCCCGGCGCAGCCGGAACCAAGCATCGTCTCCACGGAGAACCGTGGTTCCGAGGCAAAGTAGAAGAGGCTTCCAGCCTCTTCAAAGCGGCTGGAAGCCGCTTCTACATTACCGTCATCCCCGCGAACACGGGGCTTCGCGCTTGACGGCATGGTTTCGCCTTTTCGCAAATGGCGTTCAGCGGTCGAGGTTGATCTTCCGTTTTTCCTCGTCGGGCTGACGGCGGTAGAGAATGGCCACGTTGCCGATCATGCCGACCAGATCGCTGGCGGTGCGGTGGGCGATACGTCCGATCAATGCCTTCTTTTCGTCCTTGAATTCGTTAAACTTCACCTTGACGAGTTCGTGGTTTTCCAGGGCCTCGGACGTGGCCCGGACGAGCATGTCGGAGACGCCCTCTTTACCCACGAGAATGAGCGGATCAAGGTGATGGGCCATGGCGCGTAGTTGCTTGCACTGGCTGCTGTTGATGGTTGCCATGGATGGGGCTCCTCCAAAACGGGCGTATGACGGGCGTGATCATACGCTACCCGCGCCCGTCGAACAAGGGACCGCTCCGATGCGCGGATTTTTTGAATCCGCCGGGAACCGTGATACTATGGATACGGAAATGCGGGAATGGGGAGCGTTTGACGTACTGGACGAGGAGTGTTCCATGCCGTGCCAAGTCATGAAGCCCGTTGGTGTTGCCCTGTTGGTTTCTTTTGTCCTGTTCGCGCCGCTTTGTGCCGGGGTGCCCTACCATGGCGCCGACGTGGACCATGACGCCGCCATCGCGGTTCCCGAGTTACTGCGTGTGATTCAGCTTTACCGGGGGGGCGCTTATGCCTGCGATGCCGCCACGGCGGATGGCTACACGCCGGGGGCGGGGAACCAGGGCTGTACGCCTCATAGCGGGGACTATGCACCGCGGGATTGGCGCTTCAGTCTTTCCGAGGTGGTGCGCGTGGTGCAACTCATGAACGCGGGGAGCTACCATCCCGATGCGCGCACGGAGGACGGCTTCGCGCCGGGCGCGCTCCAGGAGGGCGACCTGCCCACGGCAAGGTTCACCGCTTCGTCCGTCACCGGAATCGCTCCGCTTGAGGTGGTCTTCACGGATACGTCGCTTCCCGGCAACGCGCCCATCACGGCCTGGCGGTGGGATTTTGGCGACGGTAAATCCAGCGACGCGCAAGACCCCGCGCATACCTACAAAAACCCCGGCGAATATACGGTAACCTTGACTGTCACGAACGCCCTGGGGACGGACAGTCATTCTTTCTCCCCGGTAACGGTCTATTCGCCCGTGCCGCTTTTCTCCGTGGGCGGGGGCACCTTCACCACCGGCTTCAACCTTACCCTGGGCGGTGTTTCGCCCGATGCGGAGATACGCTTTACCGCCGACGGAAGCATCCCGGACGCGTCGTCCTCCCTGTATTCGGGGCCGCTTTTCGTATCCCGCACATTGGCGGTGAGTGCGCGGGTTTTCCCGCCCGGACAGGAGCCCGGGCCCGTGGCCACGGAAGTCTACGTGCAGGTTGATGCCGGTCTGGCGGATTTCGACTCCAATCTGCCCCTCGTGGTGGTGGATTCCCTGGGCTATGACTTCAGCCGGGACGACAACGTCACTGGGGATTACCCCTACGAGGAGGTGTATTCCGTCTTCCTCGATACGGCGGACACGGGGCGCGCCTCCATCCTGGGCGCCACGGACTGGGCGGGCCGCGCCGGGATGCACGTTCGCGGGGCCAGTTCGGCCACCTACCCCAAGAAGCAGTATAAGTTCGAGGTCTGGGACGAAAACCACGATGACAAGAACGCCTCCCTCCTCGGCATGCCCAGGGAGTCGGATTGGATTCTCAATGCGCCTTACTTCGATAAGACCCTCATGCGGAATCACCTGGTCTACCGCTGGTGGGAGCGCCTGGGATACTGGTCGCCCCGGACGAAACTCATCGAGGTTTTCATCAACATGGACGGCGGCGCGGTAACCATGGACGACTATGTCGGGGTCTACGTGCTCACGGAAAGCGTGAAGCGCGACGGCGACCGCGTCGATATTCAGGCCCCCGACCCCGCGGCCCTGGCGGCACCGGAAATCACGGGGGGCTATATCCTGCAGACGACCAACATCCTGCAACACTTCACCACGAACACGGGGGTGTTCTTCAAGTTCGAGGAGCCCAAGGTCTCCGACGACCTGCCGCTGCACAAGGCCTGGATCGAGCAGTACCTGGATGACTTCGAGGCCACCCTTTATGGTCCAGACTTCACCGACCCCGTGACCGGCTACCGGCACTACATCGATGTGCCTTCCCATATCGACTACGACATCATGCGCGAGTTGACACGCAACATCGACGGCGCCAGCACCTACTTCTCCAAGGACCGGAACGGCCCCATCACCATGGGACCCCTCTGGGATTACAACCAGTCCCTGGGCATGACCTCCCTCTTCAATGACGAACACGGCTGGGAGACCGATGGCTGGAACCGGGTTTACATGGATGAACTGGGGCATTGGGCCAAGTGGTGGGGGCGGCTGGATGACGATCCCGACTACCAGTTGGCCTGGGAGGACCGGTGGACCGCCCTCCGTAAGGACAAGCTCTCCTCGGAGCGACTCCTGGGGGACATCGACGCCACGGCGGCCCTGCTGGAAGAAGGACAACAACGCAACTACACGCGTTGGCCCGTGCTGGGACAGTCGGTCTGGCAAACGCCCGACCCGCGCGAGGCGCCCGGTTTCGAGGAGCGCGACACCTACGCCAAGGAAGTCCAGTGGATGCGGGACTGGCTCGAAGCGCGGCTGAATTGGATTGATGCGCAGATCCTGCCCGCGCCGGTATTCAGCCGGGACGGGGGAACCATCGCGCCCGGTTTCCAACTGACCATGACCAACCCCTGGGGCCGGGGCGACCTCTACTATACCCTGGACGGCACGGACCCCCGCGTGCCGCGCTACGATACCCCGCCGGACGGCATTACGGGCAGTCCCGGCGGTGTGTCCAGCGCCGCCGCGCGCTACACCGGGCCCGTGGTGTTGAACGAAACGGTACGGGTGCGCGCCCGTGCCCTGTCCGGCGGGCGATGGACCCCCCTGGCGGAAGCGGTGTTCGCCGTGCAAACCGTGGGCGACGCCCTCCGCGTGACGGAGATCATGTATCACCCGCCGGATGCCCCGGACGGCAATCCGCTGGCGGAGTTTGTCGAGGTGATGAACGTGAGTGATCATGTTGTGAATCCGCGCTTCACGCGCTTCACCGACGGTATCCGGTATGAGTTTCCCGACAGCCCCCTGGCCCCCGGGGAACGGGTGGTCATCGTGGCCGACGAAACTGCTTTCGCGGCCGTGTACGGCGGACTTCCCAACGTGATTGGGACCTATGAGGGACGTCTTAACAACGGGGGCGAACGCCTGGTCCTCGAAGACGCCGCCGGCGCCATCATCCAGGACTTCCACTTCGACGACGCCTGGTATCCCGAAACCGACGGCGGAGGTTACTCACTGACGGTCATGGACCCGGCACAATCGCCCGACAAGTGGTCCCTGGCGGAGGGATGGCGGACCAGCTTGATTCGCGGCGGAACACCCGGTGTTGACGAAGAGTAGGATTATGGGTAAACATTAGCCGTGCAGTTTACCGGAAGTCCCCGTCGAAGGGGCGCGGCCGGAAAAAACCCGGCCTTTGCGGGAGATGCTCGATACATCATGGGAAGTACGGCCTTGCCCCACCAAGACTGAAACCTTGACGACGAAACAGCCTCCCTTGAAAGAAAGGCCATGGTGGGCCAAGGTCCACCCTGCCCCGTCCCACTACGGAAACCCACAGGACGACGGGGCCGAGCGGCAGGCCATAACCCCGTCTCCCAAGGCACTCGCCACTTGCTTCAAGGCCGGACAAGTGCCGGGCTTGCCGCAATAGACCACGTCACTCCCGAAAACGTTGCAAATCCTCTATTGAGCAAATGCCCCGGAAAAAAACGGGCCGTGTGGGCCTGCGTCAATTTTGGGGGTTTTCATGCGGCGCGCTGCTCCCAGTATTCCTCGAACCGTCCTGATTGAATGACGCAACGCAGTGCGGTGATTGCGTTTGCACCGCGTACGGTCCACTCCATGCCGGATTGTTTGAG
>JAJRTN010000035.1 GCA_024278275.1 Candidatus Hydrogenedentota bacterium | reverse complement strand
TTGTGCTTCCAATTGTTGGAGCCGGGTCATACTCAATCCTCCTGTGGTTGTAATCAACGGCCATGTAGTATATATACTACATGCTACTGCCCAAAAACAAAAGAAAAATCGAAAAACTCACTTTGGTGACGCAGGCCCGGGAGACGTACCGACACGTACATTCACACGTGCTGTATGCTATGCTCTTTTCACGCACATGATGAGGCGCGACGGAACAACCACGGGGAAACATAACATGAAAAAAGGCGAAACCATTTACCTGGTCTCCAATGGCGATTTTCGGGAATCGGCGTGTACCACTTGCTGGCCCATGCAGGAGGACACGCTGAAAGAAGTGGCGAAAGCCTTCAGGAAACTGGGTTACAAAACGAAGATTGCCACCCCCTTCGATGGGAAAGTCCATGGCTTCATCCAGACCCAACGGGAGGGTGTTGAGGTTTTCGCGAAGATCGATCCGAAGGCACCCGTCGTTATCGTGCTGAGTTGCTGGGCCTTCGCGCATCACGTATCCGGTCCGCTCCAGACGCACGCCGGACCGAAGCTCCTGTTGGGGAACTTCGATGGCACGTGGCCGGGCCTGGTGGCCTTACTGAACCACGCGGGCAGCCTGGAGCGGCTGAACGTGGCCCATTCCCGCATCTGGACCGATGGCTTCACGAAGGATGAGACCTTCATGAAGCGTCTCGGCGAGTGGTGCAGCACGGGGAGCATCAGGTATTCCGCCAGTGCCTTGACGGATTCGGACAAACTCAAGCTGCCCGCCGCGGCGAAGCGCTTTGGCAAGGACATGGCACAGGATATCCTTCGCGGACGCCGGATCATGGGGCAGTTCGACCCGGGCTGCATGGGGATGATTAACGCCATCATCGATCCGGCGAAGTTGGGTGCGGTGGGGATGCCCGTCGAGTATCTCAGTCAGTCCGATCTCATTGCCGAGATGGATCGGGTAAGCGACGAGGAAGCGCAAAAGCATCTCGACTGGCTGGTCCGCAAGGGGACGTGGTTCGATTGGGGCACCAACCCCGTGAAGAACCTGGTGCATGGCCAGGTGCTCAGCCAGATGAAGATGTACAGCGCGGCCCTGCGTTTCGTCGAGCGCTACGGGCTAAGCAGCGTGGGCATTCCCTACCAGCTTGGACTCGCACGGTGCTGCCCCGCCTCCGACCTGGTGGAGGGCATGTTGAACAACACGGACCGCCCGCCGGTGAAGAGTCCCGCAACCAGGCAAATTATTCGCAAGGGCGAGGCCATTCCTCATTTCAACGAGGGCGACATGGGGTCGGGCGTGGTCCAGGTGCTCATGCACGACATCTTCGCGAAGAAAGGCATACCCACCGAGACCACCCTCCACGATGTCCGCTGGGGCCGTGAGTGGGAGGGCAAGTTTGTATGGGTCTTCCTTATCTCCGGCGCCGCGCCGCCCGCACACTTTGGCGGCTGGAAGAAAACCCGGGTCTACCGCCAGTCGCCCATGTATTTCCCCATGGGCGGCGGCACCTGCTCGGGCGTGTCCAAGCCGGGCACGATTACCTGGGCGCGGTGTTACGAGCGCTTCGGGAAGCTGGGCATCGACTGCGGCACGGCGGAGGTGGTCGAACTGCCGGAGGAGGAGTTGCAGGACCGCCTCGACCGGACCACCAACACGTGGCCCATCGCCAGCGTACACATCCCCGGATACGGGCGGGACGAACTGATGGCGAACCATATGTCGAACCACATCACCATGGGCTACGGTGATATCCTGGCCGAACTCGTCGCCACCTGCCGTCACCTGGGCATCCAGACCCGGGTCGCGGGCGATGCCCGAAAGACGTTCAAGTGAGGGGTGCTGATGGCTGTGTCGGTGGAGAAGACCGGCGGAATCTCATGTTTGGAGTGCGGCAGCTTGCTGCCGCTTTCATTACCGGCGGCTTGCCGCCTCTTGCATTCGGTTACACGCATCCTGGAGACCGTGTATGTGTAGCATTCTATAATCGGTCCTCAAAGCTTCATCGTGGTGATAAGCGCATTACGGGTCATTCTTGGTGAGTTTAAGAAATGAGGCAGCAAGCTGCCGCACTCCAGAAAACAGCGTCCGCCCCACCAAGCCTGGACATTGGCGACGAAACCGTTGTGCCATCAGGCAAGGTTATGGTGGGCCAAGGCCCACCCCGCGGGAATCCGTTTCTTCCCAAAGGAGCAAACGTATGAAATTGATCAAAATAACTCGTGGCGTTGCGCTGGTTGTTTTGGGTTGCTGCCTGGCGATACAGGCGGAACCCGCCGTCTCGCTGCCCCTGACTTACATCCAATCCGGTTTCATGACCGGCGACGGTGGCGATTGGTACTACGCCTCGTATGAAGCGAAGAAGCGCCGGGTTCAAGCCATCAGCCGCTGGTTCGGTGCGGCCGAAGTGCTGAACATGGACGTGGAAACACCGGCGGGCTTTAAGAGTATCCGGGACCTGTCACGGGCCATGGGCGACTGGTCGCAGGAATCGGGCACGCCCTTCCTCGGCTTTTGGAGCTTTCCCCGATTCCCCGGTTTCTTCCGGCCCGCGGACATTGACGCACAACCGTCGGACTACCGCGCGGCCGCACTGAAGGCCGACGGAAGTTTATGGATGCGTCGTCCTCCCACCGCGAAGGACCAGGAATCGAAGATCAAGTTCACGGGAGAAGTGATCGATATCACAAACGCGAAGGCCGTGGAGGACCTTTTCCGCCGCTATGCCCGCGCCATGCGGTGGGATGGTCCGCCGGAAAGTTCGGTGTGACCGCTTCGGGGCTTTGTCGTGTTTAACGAGTCCACCTTGTCCGGCAACTATGAGTCCATCTACACCGATAACCCCTTGGAGCATGACGTGTCGTCACGCGACGCGGTGATGCGCCTGGACGGCAAAACCCACCATGAATTGATGAGCGATGACGATCCCTATATCTGTTACCTGAACCCGCCCAAGCGGGCGATCCCCCTGTTCACCGAGCAAGCCGCGCGGTCTTTCGCGGCCTTTGCCAAACGGGCTGGCCATGATTTCAGGCAGTTACCCGCCGACCGCAACGAGTTCTATGACGACGACACCAAGGTGAACCTGCCGTCCTGGATTCGTTTCGTACCGCTTGATAAAACGGCCTATTGGCAGTGCTGGGAGGATTGGGTCTATGACACGTGGACGGGTTTCATGGAGCGCGTGTGCCGGGAAACCTGCCTGGCTCAAAAGGGCAACGACGCCTTCCTGGGCGTGATCTACTTTCAGCTTCCCTCGTGGTATTCGCTTCGTGAGGCCTCCAAATCCCCCGTCACTTACCGCTACCGCGATGCCGCGGGCGAGGTGCATTCGGCCACGGTAACGCTAGCCGATGATCCCGAATACGACCGGCTCAACCAGGTGGCCATGGGCACCGACATGGAGCGGCTCATTGCCTCGCCCTGGCTGGCAGGCGTGCTCCACGAGACGACCAAGTCTATTCATGTGCAACGGCTGCCGAAGGCCACTCCCGCAAGCCACGACATCCATGTGGAGAATGACGAACGCTATCGGCACTACTACCTGGCCCAGGGCGCATTACTCAAGAAGGTCTGCCGCGATCACGGAAAACGCTTCGGCGCCTTCGCCCGGTCCCAGTATTTCATGGGTCGAAACCCCCTTGATCCCCAGGGTTTTGAGCGGGCCTTCCGCAACACCATCATGATCCTGGAACCGGACATTATCGCCACCATCGGCCCGTGGTTCGCGGCCCCGGAGCATATCCCGGAAGAATGCCGCGACGCGCTCCGCGGCACCTCGGGGATCCTTGAGGAAGTGTGGCTGCGCATGTGCCGGGAATATGCGGGACAGTACGGCAGACAGGCGCCTCGGTCACCGGGTTGACCCTCGGGTGCCACGGGCACCTGTGGCGGGAGTGTGCTGGAGCGACCGGAGCGAACCGGTCCGCCTGGTTTCTTTCCGCCCATTGCCCAAACGTTCACGGGGCCATAACGCCATGGGCCTGTGTCCCGCCCACGGCAGGGTCACCCTCACGAAGCACGCAATACTCCCGGTGCCGCTGGACCCCGGCGGACGGGGTGGGGGCAAGCGCCCGTTTGTCCGGGCCAATCGCCACGCAAAACAGCCGGAGACGGTTTTGAAAGCTGAAACGACAAGAGACACCATGCCGAAAGCAATACACACACCCCCCGATACACATGAAGCAGACTGGGCCGCGCGTACAGCGTGGAATATGCGCAACGAGGACGTTTTTCAGAGCGGTGGTTGGCGAAGGCCGCGCCAACACGTCCCGTGGTTACAGGCCCAACTCGTCCATGACCTGGTTCTGGCGGTCATTGTGCCGGGTGGTCACGCCGTTTACGGAGCCCCGGGCATAGCTGCCGGCGGAATGGGCCCCGGAACTGCCCATGCGGTTTAACTCGCGGCGCACGGAAGTGCCCGTCATCATCTCGCCCATGGGCGACAGTCCCGGTGCGCGGGACGTGTTACGCCCTTGCGGCCCGGCCGCCCGCGGTAAACCAAGAAAACCGTTTTGCGGGTTATAGACAAAAGGCTGTCCCGAGGCTGTTGACGGAAGATTGGGCAGATACCGGGGAACCAGCGCCTGAAGGTTGGGCGGGTAGTACCCCGTGGCGTGACCGTAAGCATTGATGGCCGTGCGAATGGCCGCCATAGTCTCCGCATCCCGGTTGGGCGCGGCAGAGGTCGTGGCGGGGCCATCCAACACGCGGCCACGGGTGGAATCATAGCCATAAGACGCGCCATCGGCCCGTCGCGGCAGGGTGGGCAGGTAGCCGGGCACGAGGACGTCCAACGTGGCGGGATACGCTCCCGTTTCCGCCTGGTAGGTGTCCACCGCCCGTTGCAGGTTGATTTTGCCCATGCTGCCCGCCGCGTTTTGGACCTGTCGCCGCATGGCTTTAACCTGCTGTGCCTCGGTCGTGCCCCGAATGGCGGCGGTTCCGAGCAATTCCAGCCCACACCCCGCCAGGGACACCATGAAAGCAACACTCAGTAGCATGGCGCGCATTTGAAAGCCTCCAATCCGGAAAACAACGGCCCCGGCGTTATCCTGATTGTATCATGGCCGGGACGATATGTGTTTGGCACCATAGGCCCCGGAGCGGGAACGGTAAGGCCTGTTCCCCGGCACCGCGAAGCGGTGTACCGCCACGGCGACGCGGTCGGGGATAGCCTCCTGCCCGCGTGGTCACGGGTCAGGACGGCCGATCCTTGAGACGGCGCACCTTGCTCCGGGGGTAAAGGGCCTTCAGGGCTTCGGGTTTGCTCTCCCGGATACGGCCCCACAGGTAATACGTAAGCGCCCGCGCGGTTTCCTTGGAAAGACCGCTGAATTTGATGCCGTATTGCTGGTTGGGATTGCGGGTGAGGGCGGTTCCCTCCTTGCCATGAACCACGCGGCCCTGAAGATGAAGGCCCGGCTGGTTGGGAAGATCCGCCTGAATCGCCACCGCGCTGTGCAGCGGCAGCCTGGCGTAGGTTTGAATCGCCATGCCGCCAGTACTCAAATTAACCATGCGTGCCGAAAAGGCCCGGGGCGCGCCTTCCACGTGAACAGCCACCACCATATCCGTCGATACGCGCCAGGATTGACGATGGTGTCGTTCTTCGATGCTCTCCGAACGTTCCAAAAGGAGACCGTCGCCGGGATGGGACGCGCCCCGGAGAACGCGAGTGTGGTAAGACACGTAGCCCGTGTCGCGGTGAAACTCGAGATCCACGCCAATCCCCTCGACGGGGTAATTCTTTCCGTGGAAACTTACCCAGATGGTTTTGTCTTCGACCCCAAGGATCTCCACCTGGTGCAAGCGCCCCATCAACCGGACGAAGCACCGGCGCCCCTTTTGAAGAAGGGTGAGTGTATCGAAGCTTTGGGCAAAAGCCTTCACGGAGAGTTCCTTGTCCGGCGAGGTATTCGCGAAACCAAGGATCTTATTGCATGCCGTCCGAAAGACCGCCTTCGGTCCCGGTTTTTCGTATGTTGCGGATTCACGATCCACAATGGGCGAATCATGTGGCGGTCTCGCTGAAAATCATCTTTTCGCAAACGGCACCTGGCGGCATGAGCCGCATAAGGGTTATAGCACGCGGAGCCGCCTGGTGCAAAGACAAATCGGACGTTGGAATCAGTGTTCATCGAGCACGGCCTCCACCCGGGAACGGAGGACAAGGGCAATTCGTGGATCCACGCCGAGCGGCTCCGTGATGTGAAAGGGAACGCCGGGATGCGCCTTCGCGGCATCCTCGGCCATGTGCGGGATGTCGTGGCTTACATGACGGCCCGGAGCCAGGAAATAGGGAACGATGATCACGCGAAACGCCCCCCGCGCCACGCAGCGCCCATAGGCTTCCGAAAGGGTCGGCGGCGCCAGTTCCATGTGGGCGTACTCGACGATGGACGTGTCGGTGGTTCGGGCGTAAAGTTTGGCCAGCTTCACGAGAACATCGTTTCCGCTCCGAAACGTGGATCCATGGTCAATGAGAATAATGCCCGTCTCGCTCAAGATTTTTCGGTCCCTTTTTCTAAACGCTCCTTAGCCAACCTGGCCCGGCCTGGCCAAAACCCGGAATCGCTACAACCGTTATCCCGCGAAAGGGTGTGTCCATGTTGACGTGAAGTCACACATGAATCACCCCCCGAAAGCGGGGCTCCATGACAGGGGCAACACCCTGACCTTTCCCGCGGATTCCCGCGTTCGCGGGAATATCGGCAGGAAGGGGTAAACACGTATTCGTGATTATTTGTACAGCACTTCACGGGTAAGGGACTGTTCCGATCCGCTTTTACCGCTTGGATTTCGTGGGAGGCATTGAAGCGGGCCTGTAATGTCGCATAGGATACCGTAGAATACCTTGCATACGGCAGTTATCTCATCCGTGACATGCAGAAGACTGGGACCGAACGCGGTCTTTCGGATGGCACCTAATGAGATCCGTTATTTCGCAAATACCTCTGTAAACCCAAACGAAGCGGTACACGTTGACTTAAGACAGGCACGGCATGGATATGGCGCGCAAACAAGCGGAGAGGCCTTCGTGACATCGAGGCGCGCTCTACGCGCTGTCCGTGGGGGCTCTTTGGCCCCGAATCGTGTAGCGGTTTCACTGAGAAATATCTTTTTTCGCAAATCTCACTTGAAGGATATCCCTCGAAATGCACGGTAACCTTTGGCGATTGGCGGGGCTGGCCCTGATTATGACCACCTTGGGGCCGGGTTGCTCGGGCGGCGACGCCTTCCACGAGGCCGGCCCCCTGGTGTTGCTGTCGGTGGAACCCGTGATCGAAAAGCCGGTTTCGACGGATAACCTCATTCCCAATCCCCGGTACAGCGAAATGTACGCCGGCGCGCCCGCCCCCATTGGTTGGGTGGCTCCCACCGACCGCGACAACAGCCGAATTATCCGCAAACCCATCCCGTCACAAGAGGGACACTTCATGATTCAGCAGTGGTGGGACAAGGTGCGGGGTCCCCGGGGGCTGGCCGACTTCTTCAAGACCGAGATGATCCACCTCAAGCCCAAGACCCGTTATCGCCTGGCGGTAACAACCATCAACATGAACGAAACCTCGGCCAGCGTGAGTGTGGGGCAAATGACGTCCGCGGGCAGTTTTTCCTACCTTGTCCGCGACCTAATCGTGGTGGAGCCCGCGCCCAAGGAGCGACGGCGCCATGAAGCCGAATTCCAAACCGGCGTCAATGGCGATGTGTTCATATGCACGCATCGAAATGTCAACACCACCTACGACGAGGCGGCCGGTCGCGCCGTTTTGCTCTGGCTGGACTGGTCGCTTGTGGAGGTGGGCCCCGCCGCCTGACCGGCGCGGGTCCGGCCCGAAATCCTTATACCATGGGGCGCCCCAGGATTCCCAGGATCCGCTCCGCGGCCAGGGCGGTCGTCATTTCACCATGAACAATCATGTCGGCGTATCGCCTGGATGGCTCGACGAAGGCCGCGTGCATGGGGCGCACCGTTCGGACGTACTGGTCCAATACCTCCGCCACGTCGCGACCCCGCTCCGCCACATCCCGCCGGATACGCCTCGCGAGACGTATGTCCGGCGCCGTATCCACGAAGACCCCCATCCCCAGGCAGGCACGAACACCGGGCACACTCAACACATGCAGTCCCACAACGAGCACTATCTCGCGGGGTGGCATGTGTACCGTGTTCGCGCTACGTGTGTGCCGGATGAAATCGTATTGAGGTATCTTGACCGTGCGGCCCTCGGCCAAGGCCCGAAGATGCGCCGCGAGAAGGTCGTTCTCCACGGCGTCCGGGTGGTCATAATTGATCCGCAGCCGTTCCCGGGGTGCCAGGTGCGCCTGATCGCGGTAATAGGCATCCTGCTCAATGAGGCACGCTCGTTCACCGAGACGCTCCACCAAGGCCCGGCCCAGTGTGCTCTTTCCCGAAGCGGATCCTCCCGCGATACCGATGATCATGGTCGCCTCCCGCCTGTCCCGGCAAGGGGGATCCTGCCCCTTTCACGCGAGGAAAAGCAATGAACGCCATTGTGAAATCGGGGATCTTCCAGTGTTACTTGCGGAAAGGTGATTTTCAACGAAAGGGTTCCAGGATTCTGCATGTCGCGCCCTCCCGGCCGCAACCTGCAAAACACCGGGCACGAAGGCCGGTCCTTCGATGGCATGTAAAAAGGTCCAGATTTCACAAATACCTCCCTTGAAACGGGGATACGAAAGTAGTATCCTCCTGCCACGGTCATGACAATGATAGCGGGTGAAGTGTGTGTTCCGGCGCGGCCGACCGGCACGGACAGGTGAAGGAGCCCTTCTATGAGCGATACGGCGAGCTTCAGCAGCCGCGTTTCAACCTCGGTAGCCAGGGAATTGGTGGTGGCCGTGACGGGGCTGGGCCTGATCGTGTTTATCCTTGGTCATCTCGTGGGAAATATGCTTATTTTCGCGGGGCCCGAGGCATTGAACGGTTATGCGGAGAAACTGGCGTCACTGGGTGAGCTGCTCTGGGTGTTGCGTCTGGGCCTGATTACCTTCGCGGTGTTGCACATCGGCCTCGCCGCTCACCTGACGTGGGCGAATTGGAGCAAGCGTACCTCCCGCTATGCCGTGACCGCCGCCGTGGGCCGAAAGAGCGTTGCTTCCCAGTTGATGATCTACAGCGGCATTATCATTCTCTGCTTTTTCTTCTTCCACCTTTGGGATTTCACTTTCGGCACCAAGACCGGCCCGGGCACGGTGGTGCCCCTCATGGGCGGTCAAGAAGAGCTGGGACTCTTCGGGCTGGTGTGGAACTCCTTCGCAAATCCGCTGCGCGCGGCATGCTACATCGTGGCCGTGTGCTGCGTCGGTCTCCACCTGAGCCATGCCATTGCCAGCGTGTGGGTTACGCTGGGGGTTCTGACCCACCGGGCCACGGACAAGGCCGACGCGGTGGCCTGGACAATCGGCGTGGTTGTGGCCCTGGGCTTTGCTTCCATCCCCATTTATGTTCTGGTGCGAACCTATATCATCGGTCAAGGAGCGTAGGCCCCATGCTTGATGCCAAGATCCCCAATGGACCCATCGCCGAGAAATGGACCCGCCATAAGTTTGACATGAAGCTGGTGAATCCGGCCAACAAGCGGAAGTTCAACATCATTGTCGTGGGGACCGGCCTGGCCGGCGCCTCGGCCGCCGCCTCGCTCTCGGAAATGGGCTACCACGTTCAGTCCTTTTGCATCCAGGACAGTCCGCGCCGCGCCCACAGCATCGCCGCCCAAGGCGGTATCAACGCCGCGAAGAACTACACCAACGACGGCGACAGCGTGTACCGTCTCTTCTACGACACGGTGAAGGGCGGTGACTTCCGGGCGCGTGAGGCAAACGTGTACCGTCTCGCCGAGTTGAGCGTCAACATCATCGATCAATGCGTGGCGCAGGGCGTGCCCTTCGCGCGGGAATACGGTGGTTACCTGGCCAACCGCAGTTTTGGCGGCGCCCAGGTCTCGCGCACCTTCTACGCCCGCGGCCAGACCGGTCAACAGTTACTGCTGGGTGCCTATGGCGCGCTCATGAAGGAAGTGGCGACGGGCAACGTGACCCTGTTTCCACGGCGGGAGATGCTCGATCTGGTGGTGGTGGACAACCGGGCCGTGGGCATCGTCTGCCGAAACCTCATCAGTGGCAAGATGGAAACCCATGCCGCCGATGCCGTGGTCCTGGCAACCGGGGGCTATGGCAATGTCTACGATCTTTCCACAAACGCGCGTAACTCGAACGTCACCGCGGCATGGCGTGCGCACCGGCGGGGCGCCTGGTTCGCCAATCCCTGCTTCACCCAGATTCATCCCACCTGTATCCCGGTCCACGGCGATTACCAGTCCAAGCTCACCCTCATGAGCGAGAGTCTGCGCAACGACGGGCGGGTGTGGGTGCCCCGGAAAAAGGGGGATAAGCGGCCGCCCAATGAAATCCCCGAGGACGAGCGCAACTACTACCTCGAGGAAAAGTATCCGAGTTTCGGCAACCTCGTACCCCGCGACGTGGCCTCGCGCAACGCCAAGGAGTGGTGTGATAAGGGCTATGGCGTGGGTCAGACCGGCGTGGCCGTGTACCTTGATTTCCGCGACGCCATTCAGCGGGACGGCGAGGAGGTGGTGCGCGCGAAATACGGCAACCTCTTCGACATGTACGAGCGCATCACCGATGAGAACCCCTATGAGGTTCCCATGATGATCTACCCGGCCGTTCACTACACCATGGGCGGGCTGTGGGTGGATTACAACCTTATGAGCAACCTGCCGGGGCTGCACGTGCTGGGCGAAGCCAATTTTTCCGATCACGGCGCGAACCGGCTGGGCGCCAGCGCCCTCATGCAGGGCCTTGCGGACGGCTACTTCATCATCCCCTATACCATCGGCGACTTTCTGGCCCAAGCGGGTCCGTCCGGGGCCGACCCGGACAACAGCGCCTTCAAGGCGGCCGAGCAGGAAGCCGCGGCGCGTATTACGCGCTTGCTGAACGTGAAGGGAAAGCGAACCGTCGCCGAGTTCCACCGCGAACTGGGGCTGACCATGTGGGAGCACTGCGGGATGGCCCGCAACGAGGCGGGTCTGAAGGAAGCGCTGGCCAAGATCCCCCAGCTTCGTGAAGCATTCTGGGAAGACGTCAATGTAGTCGGTTCGGAAGGCTCTTTCAACCAGGTATTGGAGCGGGCGGGCCGGGTGGCGGACTTTCTCGAATTCGCCGAGCTTGAATGTCTCGATGCCCTGGAACGCGCCGAATCCTGCGGTGGCCATTTCCGCGAGGAAAGCCAGACCGAGGAGGGTGAGGCGAAACGGGACGACGACAATTTCTGCCACGGCGCGGTGTGGGAGTTCAAAGGGGTCGGTGAAAAGCCGGTGTTGCACAAGGAGGCCTTTGCCTTCGAACACGTGCACCTGACCCAAAGAAGCTACAAATAAACCGGGCGGAACCAGGACGGAGTCAGCAGATATGGCGGAAAAGACCATTGACCTTACCCTTAAGGTCTGGCGGCAGGAAAGCCCCGACGTGGAGGGTCATTTTGATACCTTCCCGGCCAAAGGCATCTCGACCGATATGTCCTTTCTCGAAATGCTGGACGTAATCAACAACCAGCTCGAAAAGGAGGGCAAGGAGCCCATAGCCTTCGACCACGACTGCCGCGAAGGCATCTGCGGCATGTGTGGTTCGGTGGTGAACGGCCACGCTCATGGTCCGCAGGAAGCCACCACGCTCTGCCAGCTTCACATGCGAAAGTTTCATACCGGCCAAACCATCGTGATCGAGCCTTTCCGCGCGGACGCCTTTCCCATCGTGAAGGATCTCGTTATCGACCGTGGCGCCTTCGACCGTATCATCCAGGCCGGCGGCCATATTACCGTTCGCACCGGCCAGGCGCCCGAAGCCCACTCGGTGCCCGTGCCCAAGAAGAAGGCCGATACCGCCATGGATTCCGCGGCCTGCATCGGTTGCGGCGCGTGTGTTGCCGCCTGTCCCAACGCTTCCGCCAGTCTCTTTACCGCGGCGAAGATTTCCCAGCTCTGTCATCTGCCCCAGGGCCACCCCGAACGCAATCGCCGGGTCATCGCCATGGTCCAACAGATGGACAAGGAAGGTTTCGGGTCCTGCTCCAAGCGCTACGAATGCGAAGCCGTCTGTCCCAAGGAAATCAAGGTGGAGAATATCACCACCATGAACCGGGAGTACCTGCGGGCGCTGGCCTCGAGCGGCGAGTAACGGAAAGGCCCCTGTAGGGGGGCTTGTCCCCGGTACCGGAAGGGTGACCCTTTCCCACCGGCACGGGGAACCAGGGGCGGAGGACCGCTCTCCTTTCCGTGGGCCTGTGGGATCTTGCCCCTATCCCATACTCACGCGGCCAAGGTAGGCGTCCTCGAAGATCCGGAATACGTCGTCCACGGTAAAATCGCCCACCTGGTTCTTGAAGCGGTAAGGATCGCCATACAGGTCTTCGGCGCACCAGCGAAGCCGTTCTTCCATGACCCCCGCGTCACGGGCGGCCGGCGATATACCCAATTCCCCGAAAAGCTCGTGCAGGGCATTCACAATACCCGCGCCGGCCTCGGCGGGATCATCGCCCACGGGCCGGCCCAGCACCTTCGCCAGGGCGGCCACCTTCCGGGGTTCATACCGGGCGTTGTGATAAAAGACGGATGGCAACAACAGCGCGTTCGCCAGCCCGTGGGCCAGGCCAAACTCTAGGGTGAGATAATAACCCGCGCCGTGAACCAGGGTGGTGCCGCTTTGGGCGATGACACAGCCCGAAAGCATGGCGGCCTGAAGCATCTGGGCGCGGGCTTCGAGGTCGTTGGGCGCCTCGACCGCGCGGGGCAGCCAACGCTTTACCAGCCGGCAGATTTCAAGGGCCAGCGTGTCGCCGAAGGCCGTGGATTTCAGGGAAAGCATGCCTTCCATCGCCTGGCTGAGGGCGTCGAGCCCCGTGTTGATGGTCACGTGGCGCGGCATGGTGACCGAAAGCTGTGGATCGAGGAGGGCCACGCGGGGAAAAAGCGGTGCGCCGCCAATAGTCCTTTTGCGCCCTTGTGTATCATCCACGAGCACGGCATAGGGGGTGACCTCGCTGCCCGTGCCCGCCGTGGTGGGCACCGCCACGATGGGCAATGGCGGTTCGGGAAAGACGCCACGACCAAAATACGCGGCGCAGCCACCGGGATTGGTGCTCAACAGGGCGATGGCCTTGGCCGCGTCCATGGGGCTGCCGCCCCCCAGGGCCACCACGCAATCACAGTCGTGTTCCCTGCTAAAAGCGGCGCCTTCCTCGCAGGCCGAAGCCGAGGGGTTTTCATCCACCCGGTCATAAACCACCGCTTGGGGCAACATGGCCAAAGCGCGGTCCAGGCTTCCCGCGGCGCGAGCCGAATGACGTCCGGTAACAAGCAATGGCCTGAAGCCCAGGGGGGATAGATGAGCACCCAAATCCTCGAACACACCACCGCCCATCCAGACTTCCGTGGGCATATGGTAGCGGTAGGGCTGCATCAGCGGGGCCCCATCTTTTCCTGGAGAAAAGTCACCGTTGACTTGGCATCGACCTCGAATTTTTCCAACTTGCGGAGCGCCGACACGGCACTGTCCGAGGTGGGATCCACTTCGGTGGCACGCTTCCAGGCACGGCGCGCAGGCATTTCCTCACCGTTCTGGTAGAGCGCATTGCCCAGGTAAAGATAGGCACGGCCATAGGTCTGGTCGTACTCCAAAGCTTCCCTGAACGATTGAATGGCCTCGATATACCGCCGCCCGTTGTACTGCGTTTTTCCGCGCTGCACCGCCCTTACAGCCAGTTTATGATCGTGGCTTGACGGGCGGCGCAACACCTTCTGCGCGTAGTCCGCCGTATCCTTCGCCATCCCGCTGACGGCCTCCTTCGCCGATTCCTTGCTGCGGAAAAGCTTACGCAGGTGTTTAGCAAGATGCCTGAAATACTTTCTCGTGCGTCGAACCACCGGTTTGGCCATGGCCCCTATCCTCCAACCCCATTTTACCCGGACAACTCGACTCCGCACAACCGGCCCGTGCATGGCGTGCATGGGGTGCCTTCCGCAAATTGAACCTCCCATGACACCTTGTTATCATCGGGCCTTGGCGTGCCATTTGCGAAAAGACGGTTTTCGGCGAGACGACCACGGGTTCCCCGTGTCGCTGATCTCGGAATCGCGCCATACAGAACACGGGGATCGAACGCGGTCCCTCGAATGGCACGTGTGAAGTTTCCTCATTTCGCAGATGTCCATGGAGATTCGCCATGCCGCAGGTAGTCATTGAACAGCCCAACATGCATCCGATTACCGTGTCTTTGTCGAAAGACATCACGGAATTTGGACGGGCCGATGACTGTGACGTGGTGCTGACGGCCGATGAGGTGTCGCGGCGCCATGCGCGCATTGTCCGCCGCGAGGGCAAGTCGCTCCTCATGGACATGAAGAGCCTTAACGGCACCTATGTAAACCGGCAACGTATCGTGGAGCGCGTGCTGACGCACATGGATGAGATCTGGTTCGGCAGTAAGTGCCGGATGGTCTATCGCGAGGAAACGGGCACGGGCAAGGCAAAAGAGGATACGGCAAAGGGCGAGCATGACAGCAAGCTCATGGAGAGCATGAGCAAGATCCGCGCGGAAATGGAAAGCGTGGGCAACAGCATGACCCTCATCGGTGGGGGCACGGCGGTGGGCGCCCGCTACGACACGCCTGTTCCCAAGGCAACGGAGGCGGAACTCCTCAAGATGAGCCGGGCCTACCGGCGCATCGCGGCCCTCTATGAAGCCAGCAAGGTCATGTCCGCCAATTTTGATTTGGAAACGCGGCTGAGCCAGGTCATGGACATCGTGCTGGAGGTTATGGGGGCGGAGCGGGGTTTTGTGCTGCTGCGCCAGGCGGACAGCGATCATCTTACCGTGGCGGTGGCGCGCAAGATCGACCGGGAACTGGATGCCAGCTCGCCGAGCATGGGCATCGCCGGCCGGGCCGCCATCGACGGGGTACCCGTCCTGATGCAGGACCGCGCCACGGACGAGGAATTCGGGGGACGGGACAGCATCATCATGAGCAAAATCACCAGTGCCATGTGTGTCCCCCTCCGCGTGGATGAACGCATTCTGGGCAGTATCTACCTCGACACCCGGAGGCCGGGGGTCTCTTTCACCACGGAGGACCTGGAACTCTTCGCGTCCCTGGCCTCCCAGGCGGCCATGGCCGTGGACAACGTCCAACTCCATGACCGCGTGGTGGAAGCCGAGAAAAAACGTCAGAACCTGGGGCGTTTTCTTTCCCCCGCCATTGTGGAGAAGATCGTCAACGAAGACACCACCCTCACCCTGGGGGGGAAGAAAACCACGGTCACCACCATGTTCTGTGACATACGCGGTTCGAGCAAGCTGGCCGAAAAGCTATCGCCACAACAACTGGTGAATCTGCTCAACGAACATTTCACCGCCATGACCGAAATCGTATTCAAGTTCCAGGGCACCCTGGACAAGTACATCGGGGATGAACTCATGGCGGTCTTCGGGGCGCCCCTGTCGCAGGGCGGCGAGGCGCTCCGCGCCGTATCCGCCGCCCTGGCCATCCAGAAACGGGCCGTGGAATTGAACATCCTTCGAAAACGGGAAGGGCGGCCCCAAATCCATGTGGGCATCGGCATTGACACGGGAGAGGTCATTGCGGGCTACATCGGATCGCCCATTCGCATGGAGTTTACCGTGGTGGGCGACCGGGTCAATACGGCCAAACGTTTTTGCGACATGGCGGCGGGCGGGTCGGTCGTGGTGGGCGACGCCACGTGGGAACTGATCAAGGACCACTTCCGCTCGAAAGCCATTGGCACGGTGATGCTCAAGGGAAAGGAAGAGGCGGTGCGTGCGCATGAAATCGTGGGGGTGCGGTAGCGTCCTCAGCGCAGGAAAAAGGTTTTCGTCAGCACGCCCAGCACCGCCAGCCCGCCGACCAGGATAAGGCCGTGCAGCCAGAATTGACGCGTTAAACCCGGCACGGGCGGACTTTCAATAACGTCGCTTCCCTTGAGTATGGGAGGCGGCGGATCCTCCGTGGGCTGATTCGCTTTTTCAAGCGCATACCGCAGTTTCTCCAACTCGGTTTGAAGAATGTAGGTGCCCCCTTCAAGAACGAAGCCGGCATCCCGCCATCCTTTCTCCACGCGCGCCTTGCGGGCGGTGCGCCTCTCCAGCTTGAAATGATAGCGCGCGGTCAGCGTTATGGTCTCCGGGGCGCGGGGATCCCACGGCCGGTCATAAACAACCTCTACCTGGGAGCCATGGGCGCGAAGTTTTTCTATCCTTGGCGTGCTGTCCTTCAGCCAATCCCCTTCCCCCTTGTAGCGCACGCCGCCGCAGCCCACGAGCGTATTGCGTTCGTAAACCTCGTAGGTGTTGACGTCGGCTGGCACGCAAAACTCGCAATTTCCGTAAAGCGCATCGCCCGTACCGGCCAGCAGTATCACCATGGGGGCTATGAAAAGGACCATGAAACTCCACTCCGGGTGGGGTTGACGCCACATTTCCCACCCGAAGTATAGACGCGGCGTGTAGCATTGACAAGTTCGCGTCCCATCGAGGCCTTGCGAAATCGAGGAGCGCTTCACATGCCGGCCGCAGGACCGCGTCCGGCCATCATCGCTTCCTTATCCGGCATGACGGTCCCCCCGCCCGTGGTCAGGGTTCAGCTTTCACCCTCGGCGGACTGGCCGGATCGCGAACGCCCGCCACCATGACATCCACCAGGGTGGAGGCACGGAGATCGCCCTTTCTGCCGGACAGGCGGATTCGCAAGGGGCCGCCAAAGGGTTCGTATTGCCTCGTGGCGTAGTTGTAAAGCCTGGGCAGGGCACTCCGCCCCATGTCGAGCGTGTAGACGCCCTCACTTTCCCGCTGGAGCGGCATCGCCAACGCCTGGGTCGGGGTGAATTCCGCGCGCGCGGAGTCCACGTCCATCGGCGCGCCCTCGTGATCGAAGAAGCGGGCCACGATCTGCACGGAGCCCTGCTTGGGCCATTCCTTCGGACACGACACCGCCAGCCCCAACTGGCGCGCCATTTGCAACGAGTAGGCCGCCGCCTTGGACCACTGCTTCGCATCGAGGTGATCCAGGGCGCGCAACAGGGCATAGCAGGCGTAGGGGGTCGCTGCGCCCTTTTTATACAGGGTGGTAATGGAGCGTTCGGCCCGGAACAGCATGTCCCGGGCTTCGGCCTCTCCGCCCCGCCATTCCAGGTAGAGCACCTCGGCATCCTGTCCGGGAATACGCACATGCCCCGTCAGTCCGTCCCCCTGCCAGGCATCCTCGCGCAAGCAGGCGCGGACCCGGAAGTCCCGCGGCGTGATGGCCTTGAGGGCCAGGGCATTCAAATCCAGTTCCAATTCCACGGGGTCGAGGCCGATATTGACCAGGACCACGCCGTGGTTCAGCCCATCCGACAGAAGAAACATTTCGATAGCTTCGGCGGCCGGGGTGGGCACCTCGTAGGAGAGCTTGACCCGCCGGTCGCCCTCGACGGGCCTGTCGTTCGCGTAGGCTTGGCCGAAGGGATAGGGATCGCCGTTGGCGGTCCACCAGCCGATGGTCTGTTTGGGCAGGTTGGCGGGCGGCGTCGCGCTGATGTACAGCACACTACCCTGCGCGGGAGGGTGGGGAAAGTCCAACGTCACCCACGTGTTGTCGCCAAAGCCGGGCGGCACGTCGCGGCCCACGATGAGTTTGCCCGACGGTCCGTCGAGGCGGGCCTCCAATCGGAAGCCCTGCGCGGGCGTCTTGGAGAAGGTGGGGGTGGTGATGGCCGCCGAGAGCAATCCCTCATGGTCCACGCGAACGGTCTGACCCAAGGACGTGGCGTCGGCCAGGTCATCGGGCCGGTGGTTCCTGTGGGAGGCCGTCTCGAAGCCCACGGGCCGGCGGGTGGTGCCCATACTGCGGATGGACAGGGGCGTGGCCCCGTCCCCGAGGGCATCGAGAATCGTAGCGGGAGACGTGTCCGGCAGGTGGGTGACACCGGGAAGGTCCCGCAACGTCCCGGGAAGACCATTGGCGCTTCCCAGGCCACCGGCCACCACCAGGCGCCCACCCTGGTCGAGATAGCGCACCAGCCCCTCAACCACCTCGTCATCCACCAGGTCGTTCGCCACACTCACGATCACCGGGTAGTCGTCCGCCTGCCCATTGATGATCTGGTGATCGTAGAGGTAACTCTTGGGTACGTGACGCTTGATGGCCGCCACATGCAGGGCCTGCCAGGCGGGCAGAAAGCCTTCCAGAGCCCAAACGGGATGGGACAGGAACACGCCCACCCTGGGACGCACGGCGTACAGCCCATCCAGGATCGCTTCGAGCCGGTGAATCTCGGCGAAAAAGTCCCTGGTCGCCTGTTAGCCGGGCGTTCCTTTCACGCCCCACTCGCCATCGGGCAACGAACCGGTCCATTGTATGAACCCCAGTTGCCAGGCGCCGGCGCCCAGGGTTTCGTAGCCGTAGCGCCGCACGGCGGCCCGGTTGTAGCTCGTGCCGCCGCCCCGCGCCGAGGGATTGCTCTCCTTGTAGGCCAGGCGCACGGGGCAATAGGGCTTGCCCATGCCGGTGATGCTCTCGGTGTAGAGCAGGTTGTAGAAATCCGGGTCCTCGTCACTCATGATCTGACCGGTTTCAAAGCCGTCGGACTGGGCGGCATAGAACTCGATGCGCGCCCCCATGGCGGCATAGCTCGTGCCGTGGTACAGCGTGCCGTGATTGCAGGTCATGACGAGACGCGTCGGGTCGGTCTCGCGAATGGCCTGGTAGTGCCAGCCGAAACGTTCGCCCATGGCCTCGAAGCGGAAATCGAGCCAGTCCCGCCAGGGCGCACCCATCCCCGGCGCTTTCGGGGCGTCCACGGCATCGAATGTTTTGTAGTCCGTCCCCCACGCCCGATTCAGCGCGGCCAGGTTTTCATAACGCACCGAGGCGAGCCATGCACGGAAATGGGCCTGGGCGTTGTCGCTGTAATCGGTCCAGCGCGTGGGATCGAGGTAGGTGGCATACAAATCCTCGCCCCCCATGACGTAATAGAGCAACGCCGGACTCTCCCGGAAGGCCCGAACGCGGGACTGGAGAAAGCGGCGCGTTCCGTTGACGATGACGGCGTTGTCGATATTGGGCGTGGGGACCGTGCGTCCGAACATGCCGCCGCCCAGGAACAGTTCGCCATGCTGGTCCAGCACGGCGGCCTCCGGAAAGGCCTCAAAAAACCACCCGGGATAATAAGTGAAGCCCGGGTTGTTCCAATTGCCAATGCTGTAGGCACCGTACATCCCCAGGGAAGTGAGATGGTCAAAGACGGAAGGCCCCAGTTTCAGGGCCTGGTGCTCTTCGCCTGGTGCGACAAGGTCCTGCCAGGCATTATCCATACGCAGGTGCAGTTCGAAGTCCACATCGTCAAGCACCACGCCCCCCACAATGGCGTGGCCCCCAGCATAAGGATTACCGGCGCGCCCCCACCAACCCACATCGGAGCCGGTGGGCTTGTAGAGCTCAAAACGGTAGACGCCGGCCGGCTGTTGCGCGAAGTAGGCATTGGCCCAGGCGTTGTCCACCAGCAGGGTCCAATGGCCCCCGGCCACGGGCTTCTCCTCGCCTTCGCGGAAAAGCCGCCACGAACAGCCGCTGTCGGTGGTCAGGCTCGTGGGAAGCGTCCCGCCGCACCCGTCAAAAGGCGCCTCCGCGACAAAGGTCTGCGCCAGCCGTCCCGATCCGTCCGCCGGTTTCACGCCCATGCCGTAGGGGGCCCTGGCATCGCGCACGGGATTCCACATTTCACCCGTGCCGAGGGCCGTCGCCCCGGCCTCGCGCATCTCGACCAACTCCGTCCGGGGACCGGAGAAGGAGTACCCCACGTACTGGAGCGGGCGGCGTACCATGGGGTGGTATTCGCTCCGTAATAGGGGATCGGGCATATCCGCCATACACGCCGCCAAATCGGTTTCGGCCCCGGCCATGGAAATGACCGGCAGAACCGCGAAGACTATTGGGAGGAAAAGGAATTTGCATGGGTTCATGGACCAGCTCCTTGAAAACCACCCCGACGACGAGGCGAAAAAAGTATTCAATAATCACAACACTGCATAAGCCCGGCATCAACCGTTGGTACGGATTCTAAGCACCCTTCCCAAGGCAATCAAGAAAGCTTTGTGGGTTTCGTGGGTTCCGGGCAAATTGACACTCCCTATGGGAATCCTGTATGCTTTTGCCTCCGGTTGGCGGCTAGCCAAATTGGTAAGGCACCAGTTTCTGGTACTGGGGATTCCAGGTTCGAGTCCTGGGCCGCCAGCCATTCGTCAATTGAATCGTTTCAGTAACGGCACATCCGTGCCGATGCGCAGTTCGGCCCGTTCATCTAGGGGTCTAGGATGCGGGATTCTCAGTCCCGTCACAGGGGTTCGAATCCCCTACGGGCTGCCATAAACTCTATAAACCCGGTTAGGTCAACGACTTAGCCGGGTTTTTCCTTTTTTTCGTGGCTCTTCCTGGTAGCGCGAGGCACGCGCCGACAACGGGCGGGCAGGAGCAAGGTGCCGCCCCCTGTCATGGATCCCCAGTTTCGCGGGGATGACGATAACGTAAGAGCGGCTTCCAGTCGCTTTGAATGCGGCAGGATGCCGCATCTACGTTTTGCGGTTCACGAAGAGCAGGCCCCATCCGTCACGTCGCGGAGTACCTCCAGGCCCTCCCGGAGCGCCTCCTCCTCGATGACGAGGGGCGGGCAGATCTTAACGGCACCGCCGCCCACGCCCACGGGCGCGAAAAGCAGGAGGCCGCGCCGGACGGCTTCATGCACGATCCGCCACGCCGTGTCCGGGTCGGGTTCCGTCGTGCCGGGTTGCGCGAACTGCAAAGCGGCCACCAGGCCCACGGCGTCCCACCGGCCCACGCGGCCCCGGGCGGCGGCGGCGATGGCCCCGCAGCCTTCCCGCAAGACCGGGGCAAGCCGGGCGGCGCGGTCGATAAGCCCTTCGTCGCGGATGACGCGCAGGTTGGCCAGGGCGGCCGCGCTGCACACGGGATTCGCGGAATGGGTGCTGGTCATCTCGCCGGGGCCGTAAAGCCCCATGAGCGCCTCGGTGCCGATGACCGCCGACAGGGGCATGCCGCCGCTGATGCCCTTGCCACAGGCCACGAGGTCCGGCGTGACCCCCAGGTGCTGGAACCCGAAGGGTTTGCCGGCGCGGCCGAAAGCCGCCTGGACCTCGTCGAAGATAAGCGCGGCCCCGTGGGTATCGCACCAGCGCCGCAGGGCCTGGGCGTATTCGGCGGGCATGAGCGTGGCGTTGGCGCCCTGGAAGGTCTCGGACATAACGCCGCACACATCGCCGGGCGCGATGCCCTGTTCGGCCAGGCTGCGCTCAAAAACCGCGAAGGACAGGTCGGTCTGGCGGAAGCCGTCCGGGTAAGGCACCTGGACAAAACGCGGGTCGGGATCGCCCATCCAGGTTTTCAGGCCGGGAACGCCGCCCGCCCATTGAGCGCCCATGGTGCGGCCGTGGAAAGCGTGGGTAAAGGTCACCAGCACGCTTTTTCGCGCACCGCCCAGCTTCATGCCCTGGGTGCGCGCGAGCTTGATGCAGCATTCCGTTGCCTCGGAGCCCGTGGTCAACAGGAAAACCTGCTTCAAGGGAGAAGGCGCGAAGGAGAGAATCATCTCCTCCAACTGGACACGGATCTCGGTGGGAAAACAGTAGGCGTGGTAAAGTCCCCGGCGGGCCGTGCCGCACACGGCTTCGACGATCTCGGGACGGCCGTGGCCGCTGGCGGTAACCAGCACGCCACTGGAAAAATCGATCCACCGATTGCCGTAAGGGTCGCTGACGCTGGCACCTTCGCCGTGGTCCCAGATGACCGGGGGCTGTCCCCCCATGCTGCGTGGTTCGGCCGCGTGCATTCGTTCAAGCAGGGGCAGGGATTCGGGTACGGGCAGCGGCGTTTGGATGACCCGGTATTTCGTATGAACCGGCGGCACGGACTCGGGAACGCGGGGGAACTCTTTGCTGGCCATGGGCAGTGTAATCTCCTTTCAAGACTCGGGGTTTGGAACGTTGGAAATGTACCGGACGGACGGGTCTCTTGTCCATGAACCGGAGCCGCTTATTCGTCCGGGTAGGCGAGGAAAGAGGCCTTGCGCCATTGTTCCGGGGAGAACTGCCCCGGCTTGCGGGTGTAGCCGAGGGAGGAATAGGTGGGGCTGAGGGGCAGACCGCAGCCGGAACCCACCAGTCCCGGCGCGGGAACACCCAGGGTTTCACGCCACCACGGGTCGTCGAAATAAACGCGCACCACGTCAAGATCCCCCGCATCGTCGCAATAGAGCGCTCCGTCGTCCACCAGCAACGGCCACAAGGCCCGCAGACAATCGCGCGTGCTTGATTCAAGATCCACGTCGAGAAAGGCGAAAGCCACGGGATCGGTCAATGCTTTCAGGGAGGTGTCGAAGAAACCCTCCACGAAATCACAGGCTTCGAGGGCGCCGTGTGCCCGGATATTCGCCTCCACCTCCGCCCGCGTACCGGCGAACATGCCGCGCTCGTAGTAACCGTAAACCTGGGTGTGAAGCCCCTGGTGCAGTTGCCCGCCATCATCGGGGAGCCCCTGGAAGGAATCGCAAACCTTCAGGCGGCGGCCCGTGATGCGACAGACCAGGGACAGGCTTGCGGCGCTGGCGCCTTTCCACGCGCCGCATTCCACCACGTCGCCCTTGACCTCCGGCGGAATGGACAGTATCTCGCGGGCGAGAACCAGGTGGACCAGGGGCGAGGTGCCCGATTCGATGGCGCGGGTATTGGCGTGAAACCGCGCCACCAGGGTTTCGCGACCGGCCCGGTCGAGGCCGTGGACCGCGCCGCAATCGCTTTCGATGAACTCCCGCAGCAGATGGGCCGACCACGACGTGGCGCCGAGTGCCGCCAGTTCATGACGCACAATGGCGCGGGAGAGGGGGTTGCGCGCCACCAGTGCGTAAAGGGGCCGCAGGGTCGTTTTCAAGAGCCGTTTCATGGGGGGAATGGTAGCACAGGACCATGGACATAGTGGACACAGTGGACGGAGTGGATTGGTCCCCTTGATCTCATAGGACTTATAGGACCAATGGGACTTATAGGTCCTATAGGTCCCATCGGCCCACCACCCGACAGGTTGGAAGGCACGCTTCCCCCCCCAGTATAGTGAAGCCATGACGAACACGGCCCCGGAAATCACCATCGCCATTCCCTGCCGGGACGGCGGGGTGGTGTTGCGCCGCCTGTTGGCGGCGGTCTTCGCCCAGGAGTCGGATCGCGCCTTCGAGGTGATCGCCCTGGATTCGGGGTCCACCGACGGCTCCCTGGAGGCGCTGGCGCAGTGGCCCGTTCGGGTGATCCCCATCGACCGCGCCACCTTCGATTGGGGCCGCCTCCGGCAGCGTCTCTTCGTGGAAGCGCGGGGGCGCTACGTGGTGAATCTCTCGCAGGATGCCGTGCCCGCCGAAACCACCTGGCTGAAACGGCTTCTCGCGCCGCTGGAAGATCCCAGGGTGGGCGTGTCGTGCGGCTCGTCCATCCCCGATCCCGAGCGGGACACGCCCCAGTTCGCCTGGGAACGGAACGGATACTTCTATTTCACGCGGGAGATGGCCAGGTTCGTGGCGCGCTACGGCAAGGGTCTGTCCTTCGCGAACACGGCGGTGCGGCGCAGGGTGTGGGAAGATCTGGGCATCGATCCACAGGCCACGGGCGAGGACTTCGGCTTCCAGCGGAAACTCCATGCCGCGGGCGTGGGAATCGCCTTCCCCCGCGACGCGCCGGTCCTCCACCATCACCACTACGGACTGGGCGGCCTTTACCGGCGTTGCCGCAACGAAGGCCTCGCCCTTCGGCAAATGGGATGCCACTACACGGCGTGGGATTGCCTGGCCGACCTGGCCGGACCGCGGAAGTACGTGCAGGCCTTGCGCGAGTTGAAGCATGGCCGCCTGCGCACCCCGGCGGAATGGGCCTTCCCCGTGGTCCGGCCCCTGGCGGTCTACGTGGGCAGCAGGTTTGCCCGCAAAATGGTGTGGTACTGATGACCCCGGACAACCCCATACGCGCTTTCTACGAGGACCACCCCCGCATGGTGAGTTCCCCCTTCGGCGGGGTGGACGGTATCGACGGCGGTCTGTTGCGCGACACGCTGGCGCTACTCGATATTTCCCTGGCGGACCGCGCCGTGCTCGACGTGGGTTGCGGGCGCGGCTACGCGGAGGACGTGGTGCGGAACCTGGGCGGGCGCTACGTGGGCCTCGATTTCGTGGCGTCCCGCGGCGGATTTCCCCTCGTGCTGGGCGATGCCGCACGGCTGCCGTTTCCCGACGCCCGATTCGACGTGGTCTTCTGTATCGACGCGTCGGAGCATTTCCCGGACCCCGCACGCGCCGCGTCGGAGGTCCGCCGCGTGCTGCGGCCCGGCGGCGTCTTCTTCCTCTCCGCGCCCAACTACGGCAACGTGGCCGGCGTGGTAAAAAAGTGCTGCGAAGCCCTGGGGTGGTATGCGCGGGATTCGTGGGCGCCTTTCGGACGGTGGACGCCCCAGGAATACGAGCGCGCCCTCACGCCGTG
The DNA here is from genome assembly GCA_024278275.1 of Candidatus Hydrogenedentota bacterium. GTDB lineage: Bacteria > Hydrogenedentota > Hydrogenedentia > Hydrogenedentales > JAJRTN01 > JAJRTN01. The sequence goes on along the minus strand of JAJRTN010000035.1, from coordinate 6,872 downwards.
GGGCGTGCGCCGTCTCTACCGCGACGCCGGTTTCCGGCAAATGCGGGTGATGGGCCACCCGCGGGAAGTGGGCCTCGGCCTCTTCCCCTGGATGGACCATCCCCGCATGCCCGAGGCGGCACGGTTTCGCTTGCAGCGGCTCTTTCAGCGCATCGGTCCCGCCGCCGTGCGGCTCTGGCCGGGCAGCAGCCTGCACCTCTTCTGGCGGATGGAGGTGTAGGGGATGGACACGAACTACCCAAGGCGCTTTCTTCGTGGCCGCCTGCATTTTCCCGGCGGGGTTCGATGCCCGGGTCTGACATGACCCTGTTATTTCCCGCCGCCCCCCTTCCGGTCTCAGGTCCACCGGCAGATCGTTTTCAGCACGTGATCCACCTCGTCCTGGTTCGCCACCGTCACGCTGGTCCAGACGCCTTCGGGGCGAAGGTGGGTGGTGAGCCATTCCAACTCGTCGAGTTCGAGACCAAGGATTTGAATGCCCTTGCCAGCGGCCTGGCACTTCTGGTAAATCCCGGTCCAGTCGCTGACGCGGCCGTTCCCGGCGCCGTAGACCCACTGGATGGCGTTCAATTCAGGGATGTCCAGCAGGCTGTCGAGATGGCGCAGGGCGTTGGGACCGTCGAGATGGTAGAGCGATGCCTCGGCCAGGCGGCACTCCCCGGCGATGCCTTCCAGGAAGAATTCGTCGAACATTTCCTTCGAGATCATGCAGGAGAAATCGTTGGACGGTACGTGCCATTTCTTCCGCGACACGATGCCGGGCCAGGTGGTGCAGGCCTGGCCCGCACCGGAGAGTTTCCGCCAATAGAAGTCAAAGACAAAACGGAAGGTGTCGTTGACGCGGGACAACAGGGCGCGCACCGCGTCGGGCGCCAGGAGCAAATCCATGTTTAGTGTTTGGGGATCACGGAAGGCGGCCAAGCCGTCGCCCCCGGGATGAAGATCGGTCATGCCCACGTGGAACTTGCCTCGCCCCACCTCCAGGAGGGCGTCGGTCATTTCCAGGATCTTCTTCCAGTAGAAATTATCCTCGGAAAACTGGATGTGATCGGCCTGGTCCCAGGCCTTGAGATTGGGGATGCCATAGGCGGTGCCTTCGCTGTACTCCAACTCCATGCCGAAGAAGGCGCTGAATACCTCGGGCCCCAGGTTGGGCCACGCCGTGGGCAGGGCGTCGCCGCAGTAGACGGTGTTGGCCACGGCGGCGACGGACCTCGCGCACAGGTGTTCCGTATCCATCCAACGGTCGCGGTGGGTGGGCCAGGGCTTCGCCCCGGGCCACGGCACGACGGGGCGGGAGCGGCCGTATTGCATGGAAACGCAGGGCCGATCCAGCACGGCCCTTTCCCAGAAGGCGTCCTGGCGATTTAGACGGATCTCCCAATCCTCCAGGGCGTCAATGGGCATGAGGGCGTTTGTCTGCACGGACATGAAACGATCCTCCCAGCTCCAAACCCTGTTGGGCCAGGCGCTTGTATCGGTCCCCGAGGGGGACCCGTTTTTCATGTTGGCGCCACACCGGGGCCGGTCATCCCGCCAATGCGCGAAAGGCCGCGCCACAGGCGCGATAGTTTTCCTCGCTCATGCCCATGCAACTGTATTCCTCCACGTAGCCGATGAAGCCCCCCGCCGGTGAGGCGAGGGCGTCGTAGAGACGGCGCGCCTCGGCGTGGATGTCGTCGGGCGTTCCGGAGATGGAGACGGTCTGGTAGCTGATGGGCACCATGAAGCACTGTTTGCCGCGCAGGTCCTGGCCCGCGCGGGCGATGTCCACCACGTTGGGCTGGGAGATGTTCATCACGTCCACGCCGATCTCGTGGAAGTCGGGAAGGATGGCCTCGATATTGCCGCAGCAGTGGAACCACACGTGGAGACCAAGTTCGTGGGCGCGGGCAAACTGGGCGCGGTAGCGTTCCTTGAAAACATCGCGCCACAAGGCCGGGCTGATGATCAGGCCGTCCTGCGTGCCCCAGTCGTCGGCGAAGTGGACACCGTCCATCCCGCCTTCGGCGGCAATTTCGATCACGCGGGTTTCGTGGGCGAAGATGCGGTCGAGCAACATACCGGACCGCTCCGGCTCCAGGACGAAATCGGCCATGGCGTTCTCGAAGCCCCGGAGAAAGGTGTAAAGGGTGAAGCCGGTCAGCCCGAGGCCGGCGAGACGGTATCGGTCTTCCGCGCGTTCCTTGAAGGCGTCCACGTTGGCCAGCCGTTCGACTTTGTGTGCCGTGGGCCAGGCGAAGTTCTCCAGGTCTTTCCAGTCCGGGATGATGGGCTCGTCCGGTTGCCCCATGGTGCCGTCGTCGAGGGTGATGAAATGATAGCCCCACTCGTTCTTGCCCTTTTCCCCGTAACCGAGGTCATAGGCGAGGATGTCCCCGTCGAGATGATCCTTGTTGAAAAACCAGATAGGGATGCGGTCCGGTTTTTTAAATTCAATTGCCGCGCGTACAAGATCGTTTCGTTTCATGGTGTGGTCCCTGGAGTTCCTTGTTATTTTGTGGCACGCCGTCCTGTATCGGTCTCCGTCGGCGCCCACTGATCCAAGGGCAGGCGCGGGATGCCATGAACGATTAGCCAAGGGTCATGCGAAGTTGCCGGGCTCATAACCGGGGACGTGAACATCACCCCCTTACTTCACGACCAGGTTCACCATTTTCCCGGGCACATAGATCTCTTTAACGACTCGCTTGCCTTCCATGTTGTTCTTCACCCGTCCGTCGGCCCTGGCGGCGGCGAGGATATCCTCCTTCGCCGCATCCATGGCCACCGTGATCTTACCGCGAAGTTTGCCGTTGACCTGCACCGGGATTTCCACCGTGTCTTCCGCGAGGAGGGACGCGTCGTATTCCGGCCAGGGGGCGTAGGCCAGCGTGTCTTCGTGGCCCAGGCGCTGCCACACTTCCTCCGCCAGGTGCGGAGCGAAAGGAGCGAGGAGCAACACGAAGGACTCCATCACCGCCCGGTCCAGGCGGTCCACCTTCATGGCGGCATTGACGAACTCCATCATGCGCGAGATGGCCGTGTTGAACAGCAGCCCCTCCACGTCATGGGTAACGGCCTTGATGGTCTTATGCAGCATTTTCACCATGGCTTCGTCGCCGCCCTTCGCCACGATCCGCTTGTCGATGCCGCCCTCTTCGTCAATAAACAGTGTCCACACGCGCTTTAGAAAGCGATGCACGCCCTGCACGCCTTCCTCGGTCCACGGTTTGTCGCGGTCCAGCGGTCCCATGAACATTTCATAAAGCCGCATGGAGTCCGCGCCATGCTCCCTCACCACGTCGTCGGGATTGACCACGTTGTAGCGCGACTTGCTCATCTTCTCGATTTGCGTACGCACCGGCACACCCGTTTCCGTCACCACCCAGCCGTCGCCCCGCTTTTCCACCTCGCGCGGGTAGTGATACTTGCCCTGCTCGTCCTGGTAGGAGTGGGCGAGGATCATGCCCTGGTTGAAAAGCTTCTGGAAAGGTTCCTTCGTGCTCACGTAACCCGCGTCGTACAGCACCTTGTGCCAGAACCGCGCATACAGCAGGTGCAACACGGCGTGTTCCGCGCCACCGATGTAAAGGTCCACGGGCATCCAGTATTTTTCCGCCTCCTTCGACCACGCGGCTTCGTTGTTGCGCGCGTCGCAAAAGCGCAGGAAATACCAGCACGAACCCGCCCACTGGGGCATGGTGTTCGTCTCGCGCAACACCTTGTTGCCCGCGTCATCCGTGGTCTCCACCCAATCCGTGGCGCGGGCCAGGGGCGGCTGTCCGTCCGCCGTCGGCTTGTATTCATCCAGCTCGGGCAACACAATGGGCAGGTCCGTCACCGGCAGCACCTCCACCGTACCGTCTTCCTTACGCACCAGCGGAAAAGGCTCGCCCCAATAGCGCTGACGCGAGAAAAGCCAGTCACGCAGCTTGTAATTCACCGTGCCCTTGCCAAGGCCCTTCTCTTCCAGCCAGGCGTTCATTTTTCTCTTTGCTTCCGGTACACGCAGGCCGTTCAGAAGCGGTGAATTCACCAGCACACCATCGCCGGTATAGGCCGCCTTCGTGATGTCCCCCCCACTGATGACCTCCACGATGGGCAGCTCGAAAGTCCGGGCGAATTCATAATCCCGCGTATCGTGGGCGGGCACCGCCATGATTGCGCCGTAACCGTACTCCGCCAACACGTAGTCCGCCGTCCAGATAGGCACGTTCTCGCCGTTCACCGGGTTGACGGCATAGGCCCCCGTGAAGACCCCCGTCTTCTCCCGTTCTTCCTTCATCCGATCCTGGGCGCTTTTCTTCCCCGCTTCCTCCACATAGGCCGTCACCGCCGCCCGTTGTTCCGCCGTGGTCACCTTCAGGGTCAACGGATGCTCGGGGGCCAGCACGCAATAGGTCGCGCCGAAAAGCGTGTCCGGCCGCGTGGTGAAGACCGTGAAGTGGTCGCCCGAATCGGCCACCTCGAAGCGCACGTCCGCGCCCTCGCTTCGGCCGATCCACGCACGCTGCATGGCCTTGATACCCTCGGGCCAGTCCAGCCCATCCAGGTCTTCCAGCAGCCGCTCCGCATAGGCCGTGATCTTGAGCATCCACTGGCGCATGTTCCGCTTCTCGACCGGATCCCCTGTCTCCACGTACTTCCCGTCCTTCACCTCCTCGTTGGCGAGCACCGTGCCCAGGGCCGGGCACCAGTTCACGGGCGCTTCCACTTCATAGGCCAAACCGCGTTCGAAGAGGATGCTGAAGATCCACTGGGTCCACTTGTAATAGTCCGGGTCCGTCGTGTTGATCTCCCGGTCCCAGTCATAGGAAAGACCCAGGGTCTGGATCTGGCGGCGGAAGGTTTCGCAATTCTTGTTCGTGATTACCGCCGGATGCTCACCCGTGCGCATGGCGTGCCGTTCCGCCGGCAGCCCGAAGGCGTCCCAGCCCATGGGGTGCAACACGTTGAACCCCCGCATCCGCTTGTAGCGCGCCACGATATCCGTCGCCGTGTAACCTTCCGGATGCCCCACATGCAGCCCGTCGCCGCTGGGATAAGGAAACATATCCAGCACGTAATACTTCGGCTTCGAGGTGTCCAGTTCCGCCCTGAACGTTTTCCGTTCCAGCCAGAACCGTTGCCATTTCCGCTCAATCGCCTTAAAATCATACGTGCCGTCTGACATGCTGTTCTTGTCCTTCCAGAATGAAACTTCCCTGTAAACGGGGGCCTTGCGGGGTAACACGAACGGGGGTGGATCATAGCATAGGCCGACATGACAAGGCATATGCGAATGGTGGAATCCAAGTTTCGTGACACCGAGTTCTTCAAGCTCAAGATCATGGCCCTCCATCAGACAAAGTACGCTCTAGTCGGATGACCTGTTTGGAGTGCGGCAGCTTGCTGCCGCTTTCCATACCGGCGGCCTGCCGCTTCTTGACCATTTCACTGGCGCGCAGGAAATATGATGGATCACAAGAAAGGGGGCAGCAAGCTGCCAGTAGTGAAAGCGGCAGCAAGCTGCCGCACTCCAATAATGCCATTCCGCGCACAGAGCCTTCGCGCGGCGGGTGCCGCACTCAATCCAGACGGAAACCTTGACGACGAAACAGCCTCCCTTGGGAAAAAGGCCTCCCGTACAGTCTCGTAAGGGGCGGGAAGAGGCTCACAGTCGAGGGCGGCCGTGCCACATAAGAAATGGCGCATCGAAACACACCTCACACAGGCCCACATCGATCAAATCGTCGACGAAATCAACAACCGACCGCTAAAACACCGAGTGCCCAACGAAACCTTCCAACAACAGCGAAAATCTCACCGCGTTGCACTTGGAGCTTGAATCCAGGATCCCCGGATTTTTCACCCACTTTGCCCTGACCATGTGCAGATGGGGGCGGGGCAGGAAGGATAGGAGTAGGGGAGACCGGGCAACCGGTCTTCCCTGCCCCTGCCGAATTACGGGGAATGGTGGCCGCTTTTTCCTGGGACCACGAAGCTCCACGGAGACAAAACGGGGTTTCGGCTGCGCCGGGTTTGGTACAGGTTACCTGAAATAGGGCTTTTCCACGACTGGACATGGGTGGAGCCGTTTCCAGGTGGCGGGGAACTGTCCCCTGGAGAAAGCAAAGGCACGGGATACCGTCGCCGGATCCCGCGCCAGATTTTCCCTGGCTTGAGGCAGTCAAACCGGGAATGGAGAGGCTCGCGCGTTTGTAAAGATTGCTCATCCCGATGGCGGGAGGGAGCAAATGAAAACCGGGGCCGGGCGCCATACCCAACCCCGGTCGCTGTGAAATACTAGATTGTGCCTACCCTGCGCCGGATAACGATGGCCGCGGCGGCCGCCAGCAGGAGCCCAAGCAGCGCCATGCCCGCGTAATCCACCACTGGTACGGTCACCGTGCTGTTCGGGTCATTCGGGTCGGAGCCGTGCTGCACCTCAACGCCGTCGTCCACCCCGTCACCGTCGGTGTCGGCAAGGAGCGGGTCCGTTCCGAGGATAGCCTCGTAGTCGTTGCTCAGGCCGTCGTTGTCGCAGTCGTTGTTCAGGGTCCAGGGATCCGGAACAAAGGTATCGGTCGCGCTGAACGCGATGGTATCGACCAGGAAAGTAGTGTCCGCGTTGATCAGCGGGGTCGGGTCCGTCTCGGGCATGTCGAGGCGGAAGGCCACCACCGAATCATCCCAGCTCGCCGCGCCCGCGTCCTGCGTATCGGGCACGTTGAAGCGGACCACGTTCGGACCTTCGCTGACGTTGAAGACGGCCCGGCCATGGCCGCCGTCGGCGAACCAGTACATGGCACACTGGATCGGGTTGGCGTCGGGCGCGTTCTGCACTTCGATGACCGCGCCGAACCAGGGCAGGGTGCTGCCGGCGATGTTCACACCGACCTGGGTGTACG
>JAJRTN010000034.1 GCA_024278275.1 Candidatus Hydrogenedentota bacterium | reverse complement strand
TTGGGATTGCCACCCTTGCTAAAATGAAACAAAATTAAACCCCTCCAAAAAATCTCTGCGAAGGCGGGGATCCATACGCGAACGTGAGGCATTGCCCTTTCCCATGGATTCCCGCCTTCGCGGGAATGACGGTCTGGGGGGCATCAACGGTTACCAGGTAGTATTTCAGCGCGGAAACTGTAACACACCTCGGGCTTCGAGTCCGAAATGATGCTCCCGAGAGCCTGCTGTCTCCCGAAGGACCCTTGTGCTAAACTGGGCGTGCTTCACGAAACGAAGGAGGCAACCGTTCGCGCCTTTCATGGACCGTCACTGCGAGGCAGTCTTGGCGACCGTGGCCACCCGGGTGGCCACGGATCTTCGTGCGGCCCGGATGGCCGCTTTGCCGCGTTCCTCGCGGGGAAGGACGACCACCGGCGGCGTTTGAATCGGGTTTTGCCACACCCCGCTGTGTTCGGGTGGACGACGGGAGATTCCATGAGTACGGACTCATCAAGTACCACCGCCCCGGGACTGAAACCGTGGCAAGGCCGGATCTTCGGCACGGTGTGGATCACCTATTTCGCCTTCTACCTCTGCCGCTACAACATGCCCATGGCCAAGACCAGCATGTGCGGCCTGTTCGGATGGAGCGCGGCGGACTTCGGGCTCATACTCTCGGCGCTTACCCTCGCCTACGCCGTGGGGCAGTTCGTCAGCGGGCAATTGGCGGACCGGTTCGGGGCGCGTCGCATCGCGAGCCTTGGCGCCTTCGGCTCCGTGACCGTGAACCTCGTCGTTTTCGCCGTGCTCATGCTTGTGCCGACCGACGCTGTTTCCAGGCAGGCAATCCTCTGGGTTTTCGCCCTCCTGTGGGGCGTGAACGGCCTTTTCCAGGCCATGGGCTGGTCGCCCATGGTGCGCATCATGGCCCACTGGTATCCCGCGGGCACGCGCGGGAAGGTGATGGGGCTCCTGGGAACCTGCTACCAGCTCGGCGCGGCCGCGTCCTGGTTCCTGGCGCTGTTCATCATCAAGTACTACGCCGGGAACCTGGGCGGAGACTGGCGCATGGTGTTCCTGGCGCCCTCGCTGCTCTTCGCGCTGGTGGGGCTCCTCTTCTTTCTGCTGGTCCGGAACGCACCGGAGGACGTGGGCCTGCCCGCGGTGGAAGAGGAAGGCGGCGGCGGTTCGCCTCTTCCGTCCCGGATGCGGCGCACCATGGGGCAGAACGTCCTCCGCACGCTGCGGAATCCCTACCTGTGGATCGTGGCCGGCACCTTCTTTCTTCTCGACCTGAATCGCTACGGATTCGTCAACTGGCTGCCCGCCTACCTGGACGAGCAGGAGATATCCATGGGATCGAGCCTTTTCGGACTCAAGGAAGTGATGAAACGCTGCATTCATCCCCTGGCCGGGGGACTGGGCGCAATTGTCGCCGGCTGGGCCACGGACCGGTTTTTCGGCGGCCGTCGCGCACCGGTGATCGCCCTGCTCCTGCTCATCCTGGGCGCATTCTCCATGCTCTTTCCCTACCTCCCCCATGGCAATCCCTGGCTGCTGATAGCGGTGCTCGCGGTGATTGGCTTCTGCACCTATGGCCCGCACATCCTCATGGTGGGCCACGCCGCCCAGGATTTTGGAAAGAAATCCGGCGCCGCCGGGGCCGCGGGCTTTATCGATGGCATGGGCTACATCGGCGCCAGCCTGGCGGGCTACGGCGCGGGCGTGATCATCAAACAATACAGCTACCGGATCAATTTCGTGATCTTCGGCGTCGCGGCCCTCCTGGGGGCGGCGCTTATCTGTGTCATATGGCAGGTGGGGCCCCGAACGAAGCGATAACCCCCGAGGAAAGGGCGATACATGGATTCCATCGAACGCGTTTCGTTGGCCCTGGCGCACCGGGAACCCGACCGCGTTCCCATCGATTACTGGGCGACCGCCGAAGTGACCGCCAGGCTCCTTGAACACCACGGCTTTGACGCGCCGGAGGCGCTGCTCCAGCATTACGGCGTCGATTTCAGATACATTGAGGGACCCCGATACGTCGGGCCGGAACTGACCATCCGGCCCGATGGCGCCCGGGAGGATCATTCCGGCGTGCCCCGCAGGCCGGTCACCTACGGGACGGGCGGGAAAGGCGGCACCTACAGCGAGGTCACCAACTATCCCCTCGCGAAGATGACCACCCTGGACGAGATCGAAGCCTATGCCAAGTGGCCCCGGGCCGAGTGGTTCGACTACGAACCCGTGCGGGAGCAGGCGCGGCGCGCCCGGGAGACGGGCAAGGTCGTGGTCTTCATGGGCGACCGCCTCAACCGATGCGCCCAACTCAAGCCCGCCATGTACGTGCGCGGCCCCGAACAGATATTCACCGACCTCTACATGAACCCGGAGATCGCGCGGGCCGTTTTCCGGCGGATCGCCGACTTCTACTGCGATTACCTCCGCGCCACCCTCGAAGCGGCGGAGGGAAACATCCACATCGTCTTCACCGGCGACGATTTCGGCACGCAGGAAAACATGTTCATGCCCGTGGAGGCCTGGCGTGAAATGCTGAAGGAGGGATTCAAGCGATTCATCGATCTCGGCCACGACTTCGGCTGCAAGGTCGCCCACCACACCTGCGGCAGCATCAACCCCCTCATTCCCGAGTTCATCGACTGCGGCCTCGACATTCTCAACCCCTTGCAGCCGGACGTGGCCGGCATGGACTACGAGCGGATCAAAGCGACCTTCGGAAACGACATTGCCTTTCACGGCGCCATCTCCATCCAGACCACCATGCCCTACGGCAGCCCCGAAGACGTCCGCGACGAGGTGAAAGACCGCGTCGAAAAGCTCGCCAAGAACGGCGGACTCATCTTGTCCACCGCCCACAACATTCAGACCGACACCCCCCTGGAAAACATCGAGGCCCTCTTCGCCGCCTACCGCGACTTCGGTCCCTATTAGCTAGCGGGGGTAGGATTCGAACCTACGATTATCTTTGGGTTATGAGCCAGCAGAGCCCATTTCCCGTAACCCCGTTATGAATCAACAACTTACTCAGATGCAGTGAGTTACGCTCACTGGTCGCACCCCTCCTATGTTGCCTATGTTTTGCAAATCGTAAGTAACAATTTAAGTAACACACGCGCACTATTCTTGCCATACACCTTGAGGGGAAGAGGTTGTGCGCAGTCGTCCTCTGGCTCCGCCGCGCGATCCTGAGGGTTCTTTATTATAGCCGTCGTGGTATACCATGTGTTTTTGCATCTATGAGCCCGTTTGGTGCTACGAAAGGATACGGTATGGAACGACTCCTTTTCCCTGTCTTGTCTCTGGCTCTCAAGTGGTTTCGACCTCGCTACAACGCCCAGTTCCAAATCCTCGCGGCCCGGATCCGGATTCTGCGCTCCCGGGTCGATGCGAGCTGTATTGTACCGAATCCGAAGGAGAAAACGGCTCCTTCGACTCGGGGCGTTGACCATGACGCGGCAGAAGCAACGCTCGTGGTTCAACCAGAAACCTATCGCAAGTGGGGAGCCCGGGTTGCTGAGCAGTGTTCTCATGTTTGATAAGAAGAATCCCATGCGGTCAGTCTGATGGATTGACAGCCTCGGGGAATGTCATCTGGCCGTCGATGGCATAGCCAAGGGCACGGTATCCGCGAAGACGTCTGGTGAGCATCCGCATTAGCATGGGAACTTGACGATCGACATAGTCATACACCCGGACTTCGAACTTGTCATGGTGAAGGCGGTGTAAACGGCCCACATATTGCTGCAGCGTTCCTCTCCAGGATATGGGCATGGCCAGGAAGAGTGTGTCGAGACGGGCATCATCAAATCCCTCCCCGATGTAGCGTCCCGTCGCGAGAATGACACGCGGCTCCTTGTCGGAAACTGCTCCAAGTTGGTCCATCACCGCTTTCCGCTGTTTCTTTCCCATGCCGCCGCGCAAAACTATGACATGTTTGACCTCTCTGCTCAGAGCGTCCGCAAGGATTGCCAGGTGTTGGACACGTTCGGTGAGAACGAGAGGACAGCGGCCTTCCGCTACGACGGCTTCTATGTCGTGGAGAATCTGAGCGTTCCGAGTGGCATCGTTGACGAGCGCAGCGTAGACCTCCTGTATGGTTGACTCCTCTTCGTTGGATTCCAGGGCAAGGGCCGTCGGGCGAAGGAGCACGTTGTGCTCGAAAGGACGTCTCTCGGTGGCTTGTCGGGGATGTATTCGCTCCCGAATGGGGCCGCATTGCATAAAGATGATGGGATGGTGGCCGTCTCTGCGGATGGGCGTAGCTGTGAGTCCAAGCACATATTTAGCCTTGGTCTCGCGCATAATTCGTTCGAATGTGAATGCGGATACATGGTGGCACTCATCGACGATCACCTGACCGTAGTCGGCAACGAGGTCTTTGACCTCCCCCTTCTTATGAAGGCTCTGCATCATCCCGACGTCAATGGTACCGGTGACCTGTTTCGGACCACCGCCAATCACGCCAATTTCCTTTAGCTCGAGACCAAGAAACGTTGCAAGTTGTTGGCGCCATTGCTCCATCAGCGCTGTGCGGTGGACAAGGATGAGCGTGTTGGTCTTGCGTCGGCCGATTATCCACGCGCCAAGCACAGTCTTTCCGAAACCTGTGGGAGCAGCAAGGACTCCATCATCGCTATCGGCAACCTTCTTGGCCACTTCTTCTTGCTCGGCGCCAAGCTGTCCCTGAAAATAAGCTTCAATTTGCCGCCCCTCAAATCGCTCATCCTGTATCTGCATCACAATCCCCTGTGAGTCAAGGAAAGCACGCAGATCGTCCATGCATCCTCGAGGCAAAGCCATGTGGCGTGGGAATTCCTCCGCGCAACTGACGATGCGGGGCTTTCCGAAGGTGGACAGCCGCATGGCCTGGGCAGCGTAGAACTCCGGATTCTGAAATGCAGCCAGGCGAATCAGCCGGTTCATCAAGGCTGATGAAAGCCCCTCCTTGTCGAGATACAACTGATTGCTTCGGACGACGACAATCTTCTCGGGCAATGGGCCTTGGAGCGGCTTGTCAGCACGTCTCCGCGATGGGGGAAGCGTCCATGGGTCTTCATCCGCGTGATCGTCTGTCAGCGGCATTCGAACCCCCACTACGGTTCCACTGCGTGAAGCGTCCTCAACGAGTTCTTCCACGGCGCTACTTGACGTGCGCGCCACATTCTCAAGAAACTCCCATTGATCTTCGGCCGGCTCGAGTGAGTCATCTAGAAAGACACTGTTTCCTTTCTTGCGTGGGCCATGTTGCAGGGGCAGTGCGATGAGATTCCCAAAGCCTCCTTTGGGCATCGTGTCTTGGCTGGGGAAGAAACGGTCATACGACTCAAATCCAATCTGATGTCGCTTCTCCATCGTCCGCGTGAGCAGCGCACAGCCCAACTTCCTGGCAAGACCAGCAGGCAGGGCTTCTTCGAAGAAGACCCACACATGCCCGCCCTTTCCAGAGCGGGATCGCTCAAGGTATGCAGGGACACCCATCGACCGACACGTGTCAAGGAAAGAGGAGGAGTCCTCTTTCCAGCCGGCTTTGTCGAAGTCAGCGGCGAGGAACCAGCAGGTTTCGTCGGTCAGAAGCGGATACACGCCGAGGATCTTCTTCCCAACAAGATGCTCTCGAATCGCCTCGTCACTCATAGGGATATACTTTGAGTTCGAGCATTTCGAACAGGGCTTCTTGCACAAGAGTGGGTCCCACTCGTGCGCACATGCTGGAGAGTAGCCAGACTTGCCGTTTCTGCTCTGCCAGCGCACGGCATAGACATCCGCGCGTCCACGAAACAGGGAACGAAAGAGCCCGATCTTTTCGTCCGGAGAAAGCACTGCGCTGTCTGGCGAAGGAGATCCTTTAGCGCCTCCTTCTGACTCAATGGTCACGGCAGGTATGACATTTTCTTTGGGTGGAGGCACAAGGCCTCCATGTGAAGTGTGCGTCAAATCTGAGGCCCTGCGAAGTGAGAAGGTTTCGAGGACGTCTTTCAGACGCACGTTCTCAGAGCGTAGCCGATCAATTTCTGCAAGCGCATCCTCCAGACGGTGGCGGACATCGTTCTGGTCCTCGTTCTCACTCTCTACGTCGGGTCTCACTGTATTCATCTCTCTCACACATCGTCATCGGCAGGAATCTCATGGGACTACTCCGCCGACTCCGGCATGTCGAGCAGGAATCGCCATGCCGGCACGACCTTGATGGTTCCGCCTTCGGCGTCGATCTGTTCCTCCTCGTTGCGGGTCACGATTGTCCCAGTCTTGGTGCCAAGTTCTGCCATCGCTTCATTTAAGGCAACTATTTCTCTGTTTCGTGTCTGCGGCTCGGCAAGTGACTCGCACACCTGTACCAGGAGCCGGGAGCGGCCGCGCAATGGGACTATGAAATCAACCTCCTTGCCGGTCTTCGTCTTGTAGTAGTAGACCTCCGGATGGACGCGCCGAAGCGCTGTAAATACAAGGTTCTCCAGAAGATGCCCGGAGTTGATGAGCACGCCCGATGACACCGAGGTGACCAAAGCGTGATCGATGCAATACACCTTCTTTGGGTTCGTGTTGCGGCGCGCGAGTGAGGCGTCGAACATCCGCACCGTGAACAGGAAGTAAGCATCCTCGAACCACTCCAGGTAATCCGAAACAGCCGTCCTTGGCGCGTGATGCCCCAGTGATTTTAGATATCCAGTTAGGCGGTTGATGGAATAGAGCGATGCCGTGTTATCCACCAACCAATGTGCAAGATCGCTCACCGCTTTCGGGTGCGCAATATCGTGACGCTCCACAAGGTCGCGAAACATAACTGCGTGGAAGTATTCCTGGTGTGTCTTGACCCACTCTTGTCCAAGATAGCTTTCTGAAACTTTGAGCTTGACTACGCCCTCCGTCGGTGTTGAAAAATGGTCGCACTCTAACTAACGGCCACCAACACCAACAGGAGGGCAATCTCATGGTACGGACCGCCAGTCTCTTC
>JAJRTN010000033.1 GCA_024278275.1 Candidatus Hydrogenedentota bacterium | reverse complement strand
GTCACGCATGTTGAACACGTTCGTCCCGATGAGGTCGGCGGGCATGAGATCGGGCGTGAACTGGATGCGGTTGAACTCGACCCCCAGCACGCGGGAGAGAGTGCGCACGAGCAGGGTCTTCGCCACGCCCGACACGCCTTCAACCAGGGCATGGCTTCCCGTGAAAATCGTAACCAGGGCCTTGTCCACCACGTCGGCCTGCCCGATGATCACCTTGCCGATTTCCTCGCGTGCCCGCGCGAGGGTGTCCTGTATGCGCAAGACTTCGTCCGCCACGGCGGTGTGTTCCTGATTCATGGGGTTTGTCTAGTCCTTTCCTGTTCCACCATTGCGCCGCGCCTCCCGAAGGAGGGCGCGGATCCGTTCATAGCCCCCGGCCACGTCCGCGACACGCCCCTCCCCGGAAAAATCACCCGCCAGCCTCCGCATTTGCTCGAAAGCGGACGTCCCTTCTTTCGGCATGGCGCCCGGTCCCCGGGAAGTGCGCCATTCCTGGAAACAGGTCCGAAGCAATCGGTCCTTGCTCACGCCGCGGCGCAGCATGCTGATGAGGGCCAGGGAGGCGTCCCGTCCGTTTTCCCCGGCGATAAGGTCGTCTTCCTCACGCGGGTCACGGCGGGGCACAAGTGTATACGTCTGTTGCCAGACAAAAAGGCACGCCAGTACCAGGAGCAACACAATAACCCCCTGGAGATGAAGCTCCCCGGCGATTCGCACAAGGTGCTCCTGGTCCGAGACGCCCAAGTGGGACTCGTCAAAGATCACCCGCCTGTTCGGCCCCACCAGCCAGGACAACAGGCCGGTTACGTCATGCTCCCTCAGCGCTTCGTTGCTCAGAAAGAATGAATCCGAGCACAGTACGATGCTGCCCCGGCCCAGGCGTCGCGTGATGATGACGGGCCGGTCGTCAACGGCATAGATCGTGGTCCACCGTTCGTCGGCATCCTGAAACTGGGTGTGATTAAGCCAGGGAACGGATTCCGGCAGGGCGGTGTCTTCCAGGCGGCGCACGGCCTTCACCAGCGGATAGGTGAAGTCGAAGGGCGCGTAGTGATAATCGAAGCCCCACCGTTCCGAGATATCTTCAAAGTCCGCCATTTCCTTCTCTTTCCCGGCCTCGTCGGTATCGTCGGCAGGGGCGTCATCCCCCCTTGTTGCGGTCGCGGTTGCTTCCTTTTCTTCAGACGGGCTTTCCTCCTCCATGTCCTCCTTTTCTCCCTCTCCCGCCGTAGAGAAGTCGGCCTCATTGATCCGGCCCATGCCGAGCGCGTCCTGGAAGGCGATAACAATCCGGCCCCCCGTGGCGGCGAAGCTGTCCAGCGCGGCAAGGATCTCCTGGGGGTCGGGTCCGACCTCGGCGCCCGCGAAGAAAAGCGTCGTATCCGATCCCCGCGTAAGGGTCACAATGCTTTGGGTATTGCGCTCCACCTCAACCCCGGGAAGTTGCTTCAAGGCGTCGTGGAAGAGGCGCAAACCCTTGGGGTCCGCCCGGAAAGTGCTGTAGGCCGGGTAGACGTCGCCCCGTTCCATCCGCGAAACAAAGGCCTGGTACAGCAGGAAGGCCGCCGCCAGGAGGGTGACACCGGCGGCCGCGATAACGACTCCTTCCCTACCGCGCATGGTTGCGAAGCCTTTCCTGGTGCCGCCACAGGAAGTCCACATGCTCCCGCCGGGCCTCGTGGTCACCATACCATACCGATTCAAACACCCGTGTGCTGTCACGGAACGCCCGTTCCACCGGCGCATCCTCCGATAGCGCGCGAGACCGCAGTTCCAGTGCGTAGTCCAGGTTGGACTTGTGCCGCGCAATGGTCACGTAGCCCCCCTCGGCCAGCCGGGACAGGAGCGCCAGAAACAGCGCCCGCGCCGCAAGCCGGAAGTCGCCTTTCGATACCATCTCCCGCGCCAATTGCACCCACTCGTTCTCCGCCAGGGCGTCCGCCGGCGTATCATCATCTTCCAGGTCGGGGATCACCGGCACGACCTCGGCGATGGTCCGGGTTTCCCGGTTGCGGGTCCGCCAGGTGCGGTAGAGAAAGTAGACCAACACGATTACCAACACCACTGCAAGAGCGATCAGCAAAGCACGGACCATCCCGCGAAAGGACAAAGGGGCGCCCGGCGCGGGCGGCATGTTGCGATCGAAGATCCAGTCCAGCAGGGCCTTTAACTGGTCCAGAAAGTATCGCATGACATCTTTCGCCCACTCCAGGAAACGCGCTAGGGGACGCACCACGGTCCGGGCGAACCAGTTCTCTTCGGACACCGGGCGCCGCCCATAAGGCAATCGCCAGGTATAGAGCGGTTTTCCCGACTCCCTGCCGATGGCTTCCTGCAGCGTGGCCGCTGGGATCGTGATGGTTTTCTCGCTCACCGCCTCCTGGGCCGAGGCCGGGACACAGAGCAACGCCCACGCCAAAAGGGCCAGGCCCGCGCAAAGGACCGGAGAGAGGTTTCGCGTGGCACGCCGCAGCCGCAAGAGCAGGTCTTCGCCCGTATGCAAGGCCCGTCCGTAATGAGTCCGCACCACGTAAACCGCCTTCGTCACGGGGTCCATCACCAGGAATACCACCGCCACGAGCAAGGCAAACCCCGTCGTGTTGAACAATGCGCCGGGCATGGTTAGAAGCGAGGCGTCCATACCGGTGAGCCCCTTGCCCAGGGAGAACGCGGCGAAGCTGAGTCCCGTCACATTCAGCGCCACCAGGCAGGAGGTGGGGGAGAGGCACAGCATGAAGAGCACCGCCAGCACGCCGAAGAAAAAGGCGGCAAGTTCATTCACCTGGCCCCCCGGCCTCATCCCGTTCAGCACGGGGGTGAGGACCAGCATCATGCTCGCCACCAGGACGAAAACTCCCGGACTCGCGATCCAGAGAATCAGCGGGTGTTGTCCGGGCCACCGGCGGCACTCCTTCAGGGCCTCCCGCACCGCGGCCCGCAGGGACCCGGGTTTGCCCTCTTCCAGCACGGTCAGGTTCTGGTAGGTGCCATGAACCCAGGGCCACACAAAGAACAGGGGTACGACGAAGGGATAGAACACGACCAAGGGGGCATGGAGGATGGTCTGCCTAATCGCCGCGCGTATCGTGCGGCGCAGGCCCCAGTGTTCCCGGGGCGTTTGAAAAAGGCAGGACCGGAGGTCACGCGCGAAAATCGCCTGGCCGGTTTTCATCCAGACAAAGAGCAACGTCAGCACCAGGGCCCCAAGGGCAAGGTCCTGCTCGGCGAAGGCGCTTTGCGACATGTGCGCCCAGAACAGGACCGCGCCCGTGGCGAAGGGAACCGTGCCCAGGTAGTACCGGGCGAAGACGGGCAAGGGCGTGTGTTGCAGCAGGAACAGCGCTTCCTCCATGACCCCCAGCGCCGTCGGGCGCCCGGCCTCCTTCGGCGACACTCGACCGAAACCCTTCATCGTCCCTCCGTGCTTTCAGAGGCTTTCACGGGCGCGTGAATATGATAGGAAGAGGGCACGGTCAGAAGGAGCCGGCCCACCAGGACGAAAGCCAGCCACAACACGAGCAGCGCGCCGAGAAACTGCACGGTCCTCAGTACATGATACCCCGGTCCCGGCCGCCGTGGCGTGTGTCGGTCGCGGGCCGCGGCCAGGCACGCGGCACAGAGCATGCGCCGTTCGTGCTCGCTGACACACTCCCGGCAGAAGAAGCGCCCGCAGGCGGGACAACGCGCCACCGCCTCGCGATTCGCATGGTTGAAACATCGTGCCCGGGCGAGGGATGCCATGCTACGGATAGTTTTCCTCTCTGATTATCACGCAGGCCTTCACGGGTTTCTCGGCGAGGTGGTCCTCGGCTTCCACGTCATTCCCGTTTACCGTTACTTTCACCGGCCCGGTTGCTCCCGGTTGAGCCGCACGACCCAAAAACCCACCACGCCGGTCACCAGGGTCACCAGCCCGACAAAACCATGGATGAATTGCGGCACCAGGCCGTAGGTTCCATTCGCGGCGAGGTTAAACCCCATTTCCGCGGAGAACGGCGCCTGAAACTGGGCCTGAAACTGGGCAATGAGGGCGTTGACCATGTAGGGAATGAGCAGTACCAGGAAGGCGGTCCAGGTAGCCTTGTGTACCGGTGCCGGCACCGTGGTGTTGTATTGACGCACCAGCGCCAGGGTCACCACCGCCAACGTCAATGCAAGCACTATTTGTGACAGCAGGAAAAGGGCCACACCGTTTTCGAGCGCGGTGAGACCGCAGGTGAAGCTGAAAAGCACCATGAGCACCATGGCCGACATGGTCAGGCCCGATGAACGGAAGGGGCGTGGCGGTTCAGCGTTCAGGCGACGCACGCCGTCGGCCTGGCCCACCACGACACGCGGCACGGTGTCCGGCCCGCTGCTTTCCTCAATGAGGGCCGCGAGGGCCTCTTGGGTTAACGATCCCTGCACGGCTTCCACCCGTCGCCGGAGGGTCCGGATGGCGGCCTGTGCCGTGCGCCACCGGCTGAAACAGGGAATCTCCATGGAATGAACCCGCGTGTGCAGCGTGGTGACGCAGGTCGGCCCCCGCACGATGTTGATGACCGTGGCAACCGCCACGATTCCGCCCAGGATCTCCAATACACCGCCTAAAAAAGGCGACACACCCCAGGCCAAAGTTACCATGCCAACCAGCAGCGCCAGTGCCGCGATCAGGCCCAGAACCGCCGCCAGCCAGGCCCCCGTATGCGTTCGTCTGCACGTGATGGCCTCAATGTCCCTGAAATAGAACCGGAAGAGCCGCTGGAAAAGCAGGCCCTGGCGGACGAACAGGAGATGGTCCGGGGCCAGGTAGGCTTTCCCGGGCAGCGAAAAGGGCGCATCGCCTCCGCGCAGCCTTGAATAAGGCACCGCGCCATGTTGTTTTTCCATGAGCGCCGCCATGATTAGAGTTCCCCCAGCACGCTGAGAATGCCCACGATGAAAAACGCAATCATCAGGCCTATCAGCAGGAGATGGGCGACGATAAGCAGGCCCGCCAGCAACCGGGGACGCCCCACGGGGCCTCTCGGTGCGTGCCAGCCCATCACCGCCAGGACGAGGGCCGCGGGTGAGAAAAAGACGAATAAAAAGGGCATGAACAACAGGGCAGGCAGGGAGAGCCACGCAGCCAATACCTCCCAGCGCCGGTATTCCGAACGGAGCTGCGCGCCTTTCCCCGGATCTGCCTGAAGGGCCTCAAGGCAATTCGTGCAGTAGTGATCATCCAGCAGCGCCACATCGCACAGGCTACAGAGAAACTTGCCGCAACTGCCGCAACTGGCCACCGCCGGCCGCTCCTCATGGATATAGCAACCGGCATTCTCGCTGTCAATCAATACGCTTCCGTCCGACCCATTCTCCGTCGCCCGGAAGGCGGCGGGGAAAATGTCCACCGTCATCACGGCGCTGCAGCGGTCGCAGGATACGGGCCCGTTCCGGTTGGCGGCGGAAAGGGGCAGAAACGTGTGGCACCGCTCACAGATGAGTACGTCATGGGCCATAACTGTTACAAACCCCCATGGTCATAACCGAATCACCCGCGTGTTGCACATATAGTCATGCAATGCACGCCGTTCCGGGTCGAACGCCACCATGATGAAGCCCACGTACAGGATGACGGCGCTTACCATTTTCGCGAAGACCCGGCCGAAAGCGCGGGCATAGGACACCTTGGAACCGTCGGCCACCACGATTCGCAGTCCCAGCGCCATCTTGCCCGGCGACGCGCCCCAGGTACCCACGAAATACGTCCCCAGGAAAATCATGAATGCGAAATTGGCCAGCCCGAAAAGGATACTTAAGCCCATGTAAAGGAAAGGATTGATCGCCATGGTGAGCAGGACCAGCGTCTGCAGGGGCGCAACCATGGCCCCAAACAGGACATAATCAACCATCTCGGCACCGAAACGCACCCAGAATCCCCCGTATTCAACGCCAACGGATCGGGGAGTACCCTGGAGGAGACGCTGAAAATAAATCGCCTTGCAGTTCCCACATACCGGAATCCCCCGGTAGACCAACATATCGGTAACGGAATGGTCCTTGCCACATTCAACGCATGTTGCCAGAACCGCCGATGAGGCCGGCGCGGCAGTCGTTTCCGCCACCTCGCCCGTGACTTGACCATAGGGTTTCCAATCCGGCAGATGGCTGTTCCAGACCAGTGTCTCCGATGAAACCACCCCTTCTTTGACCCTTTGGCCAAAAGTCTCGTCGTCCATCGGACCCACGCGTTCCCGACCGCGAACATAGTACCAATCCAAAACAGGCCTTTCCCTTAAGCGCCCTTTGCGAAAAGGCGAACTTCAGCGTAACCGCCACATGATCCGGGACCAGACACGCTCCTGCGGCTGGCACGTGAAAAAATTCCTGATTTCGCAAATGCCTCGTCAAAGATACGAACAGGACACTGCCCTCGCCCGCAATCGAAGGATTACCCCCGGGGGCCGGAGCTCACCCTCTCACCGGATCTGCGTCAAGGTTGCACGACCCGGGTGGGAACTGTCAAGTATCCGAATTTCCGTCTTAATCGGCGTCGTAGATAACCACTTTGTCCCAGTATTCCGAGAACTGCCCCAGGAACGCCTGGTGCAACGGATCGGTCTGGTAGGCGTCATGTTCCGCCATTCCCGCCAGCAGAACCGTCAACCCGAAGGTGTAGGTTCGGTCAATCACGGGACGGTGTGTCTTGGCCGGGGTGCCCACATGGACGGCCTCGACGGACGGAATGTTCCGGAGCGATTCAAGCCCCGTGCGAAACGCCTCCACTTGATCGGGCGTACACGTGGGTTTCAACCAAAAGTAAACCGAATGCACCAACATGACCCATACCTCCTCCGGCACGGGAGCCAGGCTCCGATGCCCCGCTCTCCCACGGTGTTAAACTGCAAAAGAAGACAGGGGGCGGTCTCCCCATCGGTATTGTAGCACGTCATGTCCGAGCGCGGGCGCGAAGTGCTTGAATCCAGGGGGAGGACGATTTTCTAACCGCAACATACAGGATGGCACATGGAAAGATCCTCCATTGCACCAATGCCTCGCGGAGACTGCAAAGCGTTCAACGGGCGGAACTATCGCTTGAGCAGACAAACCACCTCGGCGAAAGCTTCTACCGGCTCTTCCAGGGGACGGACGGCGTGGTCCCACGCCAGGGGATACCGCGTGCGCGACCCGTCGCCCGTGACGCGAATGCGCAGTTCGCCGGGACCGAAGGCGGCCAGGTCGATGTCGGCCCGGAAATTGGGATAGTGGTCGAGCACGACACGGTCGTTAATGGTGACCGAAAAGAGGTCCGGTCGCTTGCCGGCCCAGGTCCAGACCAGTTCAAGACGGTTGCCGGTGAGGACGGGTTTGAGGGTGAAACCCGGCCGTTTCGGGGTGGGTTGTTGAATGGCGAGAACGGTGCTTTTCACCGGGTGCTCGCGGTAGAGGGCCACGAGGGCGCGCACCAGGTTCAGGTAATAGAACCCGTAGCCGTCCTCGCCCCGGTACGCCGCTTGGTCCAGGGTCACGGGTTCGAAGTCATCGCTCAGTGCGATGCTGTAGCTGTCGTAGAACTGGTCTTTTCCGGGGCCGTGGGCCTGGCCCTCCCGCGCGCCGGTGAATTCGTTGAACTGATGGAGCTGCACCATTTTCGGCTGGCGCTGCATGACGTAGTTCCAGTCTTCCACCAGGGTGGCCCCGTTCCGGCGCCCCCGGGTGCGGGCGCCCAGCCAGCCCATGCCCTCGAAAGAACCCACCGAGGCGGTCATGGACTCCACCATCCCGTTCTTCATGGGCGTTCCCGGATACTCGTGGTCCATCCAGCTCCAGAGGCCGAGTTGGGCCTCCTCGTTGTGGTCGGTACCCGCGCCCATGAAGCGAATGCAGAAGCGCTCGTCAAGCTTATAGTGATTCTTGAGGTAACTCGCGCCGAGGTTGAGGGGCATGATGAGCGGCTTGCCCTCGAAGGTCTGCCACAGGCCCGCGTATTTCGGGTTGGCCACGTAATGGTCATGGATCCAGGCCAGTTGCTCGTTCACGCAACGGGGTCCGTCTGGCGGCGGCACATGACTGATGCCGGTGAGGAGGGTGAACTTGGGCACGTCGAGGCCCTCGTCGCGCATGGCGGCCAATTCATCCAGTGCCGCCGTGGTCGCGTCGATGAGTTCCCAACTCCCGGCCCCAATGTCCTTCCAGCTCTTTTTGAACCAGATGTGGTTGGACCAGTCCGCCACGATGAAATCGACGCCCGACTCGATAAACCAGATCACGTGCTGCCGCGTGATGTCGCGGTTCAGGGAGTTGTAGAAACCCAGCAGCGGCACCCCCTGCGCCGTGCTCCACCAGGCATTCCTCGGGGTGAACCAAGGCTCCCACTGGACCCCCACCAGGTGCCCGGGATCCTTCGGGGGCCGCACGAGGGCGCGGTTCTCCACCTGGATTTCCACCGTGTTCGACGCGGGCGTGTCCGGGCCCAGGACCGCCACGGGGTCCGCGTAGAGGGGATCCGTGTCTTCGAGGCCGGGCCAGGGCCGGGGCACAACCACGTTCTCACCCGCCCGCCCGAACAGTCCGGGCGTCTCACCGCCGTTGGCCTTCGCGACCGGCCAGCCCACGGGCGCCTGGGTGAAGGTCTTCCAGGTTCCGTCGCTTACGGCGAGTCGCGGCCCGTCCGGAGTCTCCATTTCCAGCCGCAGAAGGACGCCCGCCGGCCCCCCGCCATTGTTGGCCCAGGCGGACAGGATATTATCGCCCGCCTTCAGCAGCCCTTCCGGGAGGGGCGTCGCCACGTTGTCATTCCATCCGGTCTTGTGGACCACCTCGACGCCGTTGATGAACAGGCGCACTTCGTCGTCGGCCGCGGCCCAGACGGCCGCCCGGCCGACTGCCGCCGGGAGGGTGAGTGTTTTCTGAAACCAGGCCGGCCCCGGCACGCCCTGGGTTGCCGACGGCCACATCCAGGACGCAGGCGTCACGGCCCGCGGGTTGCGGCAGACCAATCGGAGGTCGTGCTTTCCCGGACGGGGCATGGGGAGGCGAAAGGTGGCCCGGCCAGAGGCGTCGCTGGTGGCGTGATGTCCCCACCGCCTGCCGTCCACGTAGGGAAGCAACTGGGCGCCACCCGCGAAGGGCCGTCCCTCCGGTCCCGTCACCAGCGCCCGGACCACCGCCGTATCCCCCATGGGCACGGTCGGTGTTTCGCAGGTGATGGTCACCTTCAGTTGTCCCGTATCCAACGCGCCCATCGCCGCGCACAGCACCACTAACATACTCATGGATTTCTTCCTCTTGATTGCGGCGGCATTTCCCGCTTCCGCTGACGATTGCCTTTTTTATAATGGCGTATCGGACATGCACGCCGGTCACCAGTCTAACCCGTGGCAATGCGTGTCACAAGTCTCGGAAGGTGCCCGGTGGCTCCGAAAACAGCAAAACTTGACCTGTACCCCTCGGGACCTTTATTTTTAGCGTCACATTTCGGGGGACCTTCCCCCGCCAAAGCACTTGGAAAGAGTATGCTCCGCTCACACACCCTGGACAGACCGTCATGGCGCTTGGCGCACCGCTACCTGTTCCTGTTCGCGGCCGTTTTGATGCTTCTTCCTTCAGGGGCCATCGCTTCGCCCACCACGGTCCTGGTGAAAACCCGGACGGTTCTTCTCGCCCAGGTTCCACAAGGGGATACCGTAGCGGTCACAAAACCTGGAGGGGAAGAATCGGTGGAAAGCGGCCGTTTGCTGGCCATTCCCGCGCATGACACCTTCGAATCCATCACCCTGACCGACTGGATGCTGCGCTTGGCCTACCTGGCCGCCGTGCTCTTCACGGCGGGCTTCGCGGCCACGCTCCCTTTCGTCCCCTGGTGCCTTCGCGTGCGTGCCCTCCAGCGAACGGGCTATTTTGCCTATGCCATGGTCCTGCGGACGTATTACCTTGTCCGCCACCTGCTATGGACCATCCGCTGGCCGCTTCTCGCCATTGCCGTCGTGCTGATGTGCGTGCTTTTCGTCTACTTCCTGTCCGTGGGCGCGGAAAGCATGCTGGAATGACACGAAAAACCTACACGCCGAACGTTTCCTTGTAGAAAGCAATCCACGCGGCCACAATGGCCAAGGTCGATACCACCAGGCTGCCCACGCACCAGAGGGGGCGGCGGACGTGACCCTTTTCCCGGAATCCGCCGATGGCCCAGCCCATGGCCGCGAAAGAAACCAGCGGAACCGCCAGGGAGATGGGCAGGGAAATGCCTCCCGGCAGGGGAAGGCGGACAAAACCGGGATGCACATAGAGCAGCCCGGCGAATCCCGCGGCCATGAGGCTCAAGACACCGGCCACCTGCCAGGCCGGGGGATTCTCATAAGGCCGCCGGGTCGCGGCCGCATCCGCTTCCACGCCCACCGTGACGGCTTCCGGTGAACGCGGGCGGGCCTGGTGCTGGTTGCCGCAAGCGCGGCAGTAAACCATGCCCGGACCTTCAAAAGCGTGCTTCTTACACGCCAGCTTCCCACATTCGTCGCATACTTCGGCACATTCATTGCACACCATGCGCTTACACGACGAGCAGAAGCCAATGGAACTTCTCATATCACATACTTCGCAGATCATGGCCTGAATATACCACGCGGTCCGGGTTGCTTCAACGGGTCCGCTGTCGGCCATTCGCGAAAAGACGGTTTTCAGCAGTAACCGTTCATCCTGAAAAAGGCGGTTAAATCGCAGGATTGGCCGTAAATCATTGCCGAAAAGCCTTTACACGCATCGGTGTATTCACCTCTTGGGGGAGCGGATTTCAACGGCCGCGCCGTTGAGAACCGTCGATATACGTCAATGCCGCATGGCGAAATAGAACGGGTAGAAGCCTCCACCATAAGGGCGCAACGGTCTTTTTCAGGGTGAAGGACCGTTTGGTGAAAGACCTGTGGAACTCGACAGGATTTACAGGATTGACAAGATGGAAGAGAAGGAAACGCAAAGCAATCTTGTTAACCCTGTAAATCATGTCAATTCCCACATCCACGGAACGAAGGGCGCGGTGCCGGTCCGGGTGGGTGTACCAGGGTGGGCCTTGGCCCACCAAGATTGACCTTGACGACGAAACAGCCTCCCTTGGAAGAGGGGCCATGGTGGGCCGAGGCCCACCCTTATAACTTCCCCGCGTTCGCGGGGATGACGGGGACAAGAACCCGTTTCACAGAAATTCACGTAAGGGACTATTGAAAACGCAGCGAAAAAAGGTCGGCGTCCTTCATCACGAAGCGCAAACGCACGGCTTGACCGGCCAAGGCGGCCACATCCGATTGTCCGTGCCAGGTCACAACATGTGCGATGGCGTCGCCGATGAGTTCGTCAGCATCCTCCAGGGCGAAACCGGGTATCGGCGTGCCCGCGGTGTCCTGGATCTCCACGCGGATTCCGCCCGCGGCGGAGGTGGAGAAATTGAGCAGCAGGGCGGCGCCCTCGAACCGGAGCGGGCGGGTGAGCATTTCACCACCGGCGTAGGGGGCATGGACCGACGCGAAACCATCCACCCGCAGTTTGATCCGCTGGATGTGCGCCGAAGCCTGGCCGTAGTTACGGTTCACATAGAAAGCCATTTCCCCATCACCGCAAGGCACCAGCCCACAGGCGGGATAGTTGGTGCGTGAGGTCCAGTTCTCCAGTCCCATGCCGGGGCGAAGGAAACCTTCCATGAACGTGCGGTCGTAGCGGTTGCCGCCGCGCGAGGTCATGAGGACGGCGTCCGAGCAATCACCGGAATACCGGGCCGCGCCACCCATGGCTTCCATGCGTTTCGCGCTGACCACGCGCCGCCCGGGCATGAAGCGCGCGGCAATGGCGATGTAGAGATGGGGCGCCCGGTAGTAGGGCCGGGTTTGGTTGGTGTAAAGGTGCTCGCGGGGCGTGTCCCCGAAATCCATTTCCACGGGATGGGTCCAGTGCAGGAAATCTTCGGAGGTGCAGCGGGCCACGCTGCGGAAACCATCCGAAAAGACCCGGAAATAACAGACATACCGCTTTTCGTGTTCCGACCAGAACGCCACATTCTGCGAATCGAAAGCCCCTTCCGTGATGATGGGCGCGTCACGCAACTTGTGCCAGTGAAGTCCGTCCCCCGAGACGAAAGCCAGGAGCCCGATCTTCGCGGTTCCGGCAACGGCCTTGAAACGCTCCGTTTCGGGAACGTTCGGACGGGTGTCGAGAAAGGGCGCGAAGTTGTGGGAGAAGGGGGCCTGCCCGGCGAGAACGACATTGTTTTCGCGCGTGCCGAGAACCTCGAATATACCCAGGTCCGGCTTGGTCCAATCCACGCCATTATCGCTCGTGGCATAGCAGGTGGTTTCAGCGCTTGGACCGTCTTTCCCCGCCGTGGGCAGCCCGCGATAGTACATGTGATACCGGTCGTTTTCCCGGATCACCGTGGTATAGCCGGAGAAGGGGCCTTCCCATGGACGGTCCAGGAGAAGCACCTTTTCCGCGGGCCGGGGCGTCTGAAGACGCAAGTCCGTGTTGTCCATTTCTTCAATAAGAAAGCGATCCACCATTGGTTCGACACGGCGTCCCACATGAATCACCCCGTCGTCACCAACCTGCCCCCATACCGGCAACATGGCAAACACCAGCAAGCCTGTCATGGACATCCTCCTCCGGAACATTTCGCGCCCTCCAGTCTTGGAAGTAAAGCGTCCCCTAACCCGGCGCAGCCGGAACCAAGCATCGTCTCCACGGAGAACCGTGGTTCCGAGGCAAAGTAGAAGAGGCTTCCAGCCTCTTCAAAGCGGCTGGAAGCCGCTTCTACATTACCGTCATCCCCGCGAAAGCGGGGCTCCATGATGGGGGTCAGCACCTTGACCTTTTCCCGTGGATTCCCGCGTTCGCGGGAATGACGAAAGGGGGGAGAGAAATACCTTTTCGTGCCTTTTTGCACAGAACTTCACGGGTAAGGGACTAACATACCGGGTCGAGATAATGCCTGATCCAAGCCTTGGCTTCCTCGCTTTCACCGGGAATAAAGAGGCTCGGGATGGTGGTATCAACGGCTTCAAGGTTCCACCGGAGCAGACGGTCCTTCAATGTTTTCAATACTTCCGCGCACGCGGGATCGTCGTGGCGGTTATGCATTTCGCAGGGGTCCTCCGCGACGTTGAAGAGCAGGCTCTCGGCACCGGGCATGTGGATCAGCTTCCAC
The DNA here is from genome assembly GCA_024278275.1 of Candidatus Hydrogenedentota bacterium. GTDB lineage: Bacteria > Hydrogenedentota > Hydrogenedentia > Hydrogenedentales > JAJRTN01 > JAJRTN01. The sequence goes on along the minus strand of JAJRTN010000033.1, from coordinate 3,571 downwards.
TCGCGGGTACGCACCATTTGACGCCGTTTCCGAATCCTATCCGGGTATTCCCCGTAGCCCTGGTAAGCGAAAACGGCGTCCTTACCCACGCTTTGACCGTTGATCATAGGCACCAGCGAAGTCCCCTGTACCCCGCGCGGTATCTCGGCGTCCGCCATTTCCAGCAAGGTGGGCATCATGTCGATCTGCTCGGCCAGCCCGTCGAGGACCGTGCCCGCCGGAACGTGGCCCGGGTGGCTGATGATGAAAGGCAGGCGCGCGTCATCATCATAAAGCGCCCACTTCGACCACAGGTCATGGTGCCCCAGCATGTCGCCGTGGTCCGTCGTAAACACGATGATGGTGTTCTCCAGGAGTCCCAGGTCTTCCACCTTGTCGAGGATACGGCCGAAGTTGTGATCCACCAAGCTGATCATGCCGTAGTAGATGGCGTGCATCTCCCTGATGGCCTGGAAATCCTCCCGGTCGCGCCGCACCGAAGGCGCAATGGGCACCTCCTCCGGGTCATACATGGTGTCATAGGGGGGCGGGGCCACGTAGGGCAGGTGGGGATAGCGCTCGTTGATTTCCAGGAAGAACGGCCCGTCCCTGACCTGGTCCAGCACCTCCATGGCGGTCTCGGCCACCCAACTCGCCGCATGGTATTCCGCGGGATAATCTACCTTGCCGTAGTAGTCCGCCGGCCGTTTCCTGCCACCGTAAGGGTAGATGTCGGTCACGCCCCGCTCGGCCGCCCACTTCGGGTACTCCCTTTCCTGGTGCCGGAAGATATCAAAGCCGTGGTAATGTCCCTCCCGTGGCTCAACATTGTAAAGACCCACCTGGGCCGTCCGGTAGCCCCGCGCCTGGAGCGCCCGGGGAAGCCGGGGGCTGTGGGCCTGGAGGGGCACGCCGTTGAAGTACACGTTGTGTGCCTGGGGGTATTGTCCGGTGATGAAACAGGCGCGGGAGGGTCCACAGAGCGGAAACTGGCTGAACAGGTTGTTGAACCGCGTCCCCCGCGCGGCCAGGCGGTCCATGTTGGGGGTTTGGATCACCTCGTTGCCATAGGCGCCCATGCAGTCGCAACGCTGCTCGTCGGTGATGTAGACGATAATGTTGGGGGGCTTCGATCCGGCGGTACGGGCCATGGTTGTTTCTCCTGCCATGGCGGCCACGCCGGCAGTACCCATGGCCGCGGTTTTCATGAACTGTCGCCGTCCCATGCCGGATCCATTTTTACCACGCTTCATGATCAACTCCCGTTATCACGGCGGACACAGGCCCCAGTTTACCCCCTTCCGTGGATGCACACAAGACCTGTTCGATTGTTGCGGGAATGGCCCCCGGTCTGCTTTTCCGAAGGCATTCTGCTTCACTGTGGGCGGTATTTCGTGACCAGGGGAGTGTTCGGACATGCGTCTCGGTATCAGCGTGCTGGCGGCCATGGTGTGTGGAGGTTCGGCCATGATGAAGATCGAAGCGGCTCCGCTTATCGAAATCGCCGCCAACCCCGCGGTTTGCAAGGCCTTCATCGGCTTCGGCGCGGAGTGGGACCCGCCGGGCTATGTCACCCAGGGCGTTACGGACGCCGATTTTCAAACCGTCGCCGAGCGCGTACGCTGGATGCGGCTCCCCGTGGCGCGGATCATGATGCAGACCAAGTGGTGCTTTTTCGACGGCTCCCGTTACGACTGGGACACGCCGGAGATGAGGGCACTCTATCGCCAGTTGGATGTGTGCGAAAAACTGGGCACCACCGTCTTTCTTTCCGACTGGGGCGCGGAAAAGGCCTGGACCACCGCGCCGGGCATCCAGGGCGTGGACGATCCACAGTATGCCGAGGTCATCGGGACCTACCTGGATTACCTCCTCCGTGAGAAGGGCTACACCTGCATCCGGTATTTCATCATGACCAACGAGCCGAACTGGGAAGTGGGGGACTTCGACAAGTGGAAGCGCGGCCTGCGCAACGTGGCCGGGGTCTTGAAGAAACGCGGACTGGACAAGCGCCTCACTCTCGCCGGGTCGGACACCTCGCAGGACGGCACCAACGAATCCTGGCACCGTCTCGCCGTGGATCAGCTTCACGACGTGCTCGGCGTCTATTACATCCACCGTTACGCCCAGCGCGACCGCGTGAAGCGGGGGGGACTGGAAGACTACTGGCGCGCCCATTGGCAGTACGCGAAGGCTCATGATCCCCACGGGGCCGCCAAGCCCTGCATCGTGGGCGAGGCGGGCATGAACGACGACGCCCAACATCCCGCCGGTTCGGGACACATCGACGAATACGGCTATGGCGTCTTCATGGCCGACTACGCCGTGCAGGCCGCCCGCGCGGGCAGTGCCGCCGTGTCCGCCTGGATGCTCGACGACAATTCTCATCCCGGTTTCTTCTGGGGCCTGTGGACCAATAAGGCCAAGGGCATGAAACTGCGTCCATGGTTCTTTCCCTGGTCACTCCTCGCCCGTTACATCCCCGGCGGCGCGACGATATACGCCCCCGATCAGCCCGAGGGCATCCGCCTCCTGGCGGCGGAGGCCGGCGGCGAATGGACCGTCTGCGTGGTCAACCGGCGCGCCGAAGCGGCCACGGTAACCCTGCGCATCCCCGGCGATGGGGCTGTGGAGTTCAGGAAGTATGTTTACGCCGAGGGCGAGATAAAGACGGACCAAAAGGGTTTTCCCGTGGCCACGGACAAAATGGCCGCCGATGGACAGGGAAAACTCGCCGTGGATGTCGCCGGCGAAGCCGTGGTGGTGCTGACTTCCATGGCTTTCTGAGTTGGGCGAACAGGGACGGGAGTAATATGAATGACCAACGCGAACCCTTTTCCAAACGGTACGGATTTGGTCCCGAGCCTTCCCAAATCATGATTTGGGATGACGCTCCGGAGCCCTTTCGCACGGCTCTCCTGTTTGCCGCCAGGGATATTGCCCAACTCTCTCCTTCAACCCTTCGCGATGTTGTGTGTCGTGTACTGCGCGAACGGCCCGACCCTTCCAATTGGTCCGAGTATCCCAACATCTGGGGGGAGGTTGAGAGCCTTGTCTATCATTGTGACTGGTTTCGAGTTTACGATGTTCTGGAGGCAGTCGGCCAGTACCTGGAAAAGAAGTATTCCCGCGAAAAAGACGCTTTTGTGAACGAAATGAACAATTGTCTTCGGGAACTTGGGATCGGGTGGCATCTTCAGGACGGCATTGTTCAGTCGCGTGGCGAAGATTCGCAAGAGTGTCTTATTTCACAGACAAAAGAGGCGTTGAAAGAGGCTGCGATGCCCACTGCGGAGAGTGAATTGTCCGAAGCGGTCAAAGACCTTTCTCGACGGCCCCATCCCGATCTGTCAGGAGCAGTCCATCACGCGATGGCCGCGTTGGAGTGTGTGGCGCGTGAACTCTCAGACCAGCCGAAGGATACACTGGGAAGGATCATTGCAGACAATAAGCCACTCTTGTCCAAGATAGCTTTCTGAAACTTTGAGCTTGACTACGCCCTCCGTCGGTGTTGAAAAATGGTCGCACTCTAACTAACGGCCACCAACACCAACAGGAGGGCAATCTCATGGTACGGACCGCCAGTCTCTTC